>CAYQDT010000402.1:0-4711 GCA_964416225.1 uncultured bacterium | reverse complement strand
ATGGCGCAGATGCTGGGCGCTCCAGTGGAAGCGGTAGTGGGGAAGCCGTGGGCGGCCGGACCGCGCGGCCGCGGCAGCGGGACCGGCTCCCGGACTGATCATCCGGCAGAAGCAGCCGGAAAACCTGGAGTATCCCTTCGAGACGCTGGATCATTTCCTCACGCCGAATGAGCAGTTCTACATTCGCAGCCACTTCGCGGTGCCCCGGCTCGAGGCGGCCACCTGGCGGCTGCGGGTGGAAGGGGCCGTGGAGCGCCCGCTGACCTTCACCTATGAGGAACTGCTGCGCCTCCCGTCTCGAACGGTGCCGGCGACCCTGGAGTGCGCCGGCAATGGGCGGGTATTCCTGGCGCCCGCGGTCAGCGGCGCCCAATGGGAGCTGGGCGGGGTCAGCACGGCGGAGTGGACCGGGGTGCCGCTCGCCGCGCTCCTGGAGCGCGCCGGTATCCGGGACGGGGCGGTCGATGTCGTCATGGAGGGTGCGGACAGCGGTGAGATCGCCGCGCCGCCCCACCCGACGGGGCCCGTGCACTTCGCCCGGAGCATCCCCGTCAAGAAGGCGCGGAGCGCCGACGTGCTGCTCGCCTATCGGATGAACGGGCAGGAGCTCCCCGTCTCGCACGGCTTCCCGCTGCGTGCCGTGGTCCCGGGCTGGTATGGCGTGGCCTCCGTCAAGTGGCTCACGCGGATCCTCGTGGCGGACTATCCGTTCCAGGGCCACTTCCAGACGGTGGACTACGCGCGATGGGAGCGGCGCGATGGCCTCCCGAGCCGGGTGCCGCTCTCCGAGCTGGAGGTGAAAGCGGAGATCGCCCGTCCCGCCATGCACGAGGTGCTCTCCGGAGGCTCGACGTACCGCGTCCACGGAGCCGCCTGGACGAGCGACGCCGACATCGCGCGGGTCGAAGTCAGCACGGATGGCGGCCAGCAGTGGTCACCGGCCCGGCTCCAGGGGCGGTCCGTCCGCAATGCCTGGCGGCTGTGGGAATTCCCGTGGCAGGTGCCTGCCGGGCCGGGCCGGGTGACGCTGCTGGCGCGCGCGACGGACTCGCGAGGCCGCACCCAGGCGATGACCCGGGAGCCGGATCGGGAAAACTACATGATCAGCCACGTGCTGCCCATCGACGTCATCGTGCGGTAGCCGGGCCGGGTGAGCAGCCGCCGCGGCATGCGGAACGACCGCATGCCGCGGCCCACGACCGGCGCCGGTGGAGGTCGTGGGCCTCACTCCCGGGCACGCCATCCCCGGTGCTCGGTCGCAGCCGAAAGGCCCGGATCCCCATCCGGCGCGGCGCCCCGGGACTGCGCCATCAGGCAATAGCCCACGCGGCGGACCGATCGGAGCCGTGCCTGGCCGAACACCCCCAGCCGCTCCCGCAGGCGGGTGATGTGGACGTCCACCGTGCGGGGAGAGCCCTCGAAGTCGCTCCCCCAAACGTGTCGGATCAGCTCTTCCCGGCGGAAAACCCGGTTCGGATGCGCCGCCAGGAACCAGAGCAGCTCGAATTCTCGAAAGCGGAGCTCCACCACCTGGCCGCCGACCAGCGCCTTACGCTCCGCAGGCAGGACCACGAGCTCCCCCATCTCGATATCGTCCGACGGACGCCGGCGCCAGTCGGCCACGCGGCGCATTCGGAAGAGAAGCTCGTCCGCGGGCGCCGTGATCGGTACCACGTCATCCACGTCGTCGTCGCCGAACGCCGCGAGAAGGGGGCCCGGCGCCACGCCGATCACCTTGATCGGCGCTCCGAGAAACAGCTGCCCGAGATACCGCCGGAACTCCGCGGGCTTCGGCGCCGCCGGGTGCATGTGGTAGATCACAATGGCCGGGGGAAGACTCCGCAGCAGCCGCCCCGCCTCGCGGCGGTCGGGTGTGCCGACCACCACGTCCAGCCCCTCGTTCTCCAGCGCTGCCCGCCAGCCTTCAAACAGTGCGGTTTCAGGGGTCGCGATCATCACCCGCATGGCCAGCCTTGCCTTCCACTCCGGGCGCGCCGCTCCGTGCCCGACTCCGGCACCGCCATCCGCTGCGGGGCCGGTTTCCCACTCCTTTCCTAACACCCCAGCGTTTCTCGCTGGTTAGCGGTCTGTTAAGTTCAGATTTCGTGACGTCCCGCGGCACGCCGGCCCCCACTCCCTGGATGCCGCGGCCCGCGACCGAGGTCCCGCCGGTGCGCCACCTCCACTCCTGCGGCCGATCGATGCCCCACTGGTGCGGCCGGCGTCTGGACCGGCGAGATCGCTCCCGCCGACCGTTACGAAACATGGATTTAACACGAACGTGACACCCGGTTAACGGCAGGGAAGCAAACCATTAATGTCCGCCCCGTAAACTAACCGCAACTTCGACGGTCGGGGCCGCGCCCACTTGACTTACCGGCCGGCGAGCCCCAGGGGAGCCAACCATGTATCCTACGCTCATTTCTTCAGTCATCGAGCGCGCCCGGCTGGGTGACCACCAGGCGCGCGAGCAGATCTCGGAGCTTCTGCGCGACCGGGTCCGCCGGACGGCGGGTCACTATGCCAACCTCACCGGAATGGATCGCGAAGACCTCCAGCAGGAGATGTGGCTCGGCATGCTGATCGGACTCCAGCACGTGGACGTCTGCATTGGCGATCCCCTCTACTACCTCTTCCTCCGGGGGAAGTGGCGGCTGCTGGAGGCGGTCCGACGCTCCGAGCGGGAGCGGGCGGAGTCTCTGGAGAGCGGAATAGACGTACCGGAGCGGTCCGCCTTTGAGGAAGAGGTCTACAGTCGCTGGATGACCGGGCAGCTCACGCAGCGGCTCCGGGGACCCCAGCCCGCCATTCTGGAAGGCCTGCTCCGGGGGCAGCTTCAAGAGGAATTAGCCCAGGCACTGGGTTGTACGGCGTCTAACATTTCCTACCACGTACGAAAGATCCGCGAGGGATACCGTGCGCTGGCGGTGGAGAACTAGCGCCGGGCAGCGGCCGGGGCAGGAGAATCCGGGGGCAACTTGGAGACCCCGGTTCCCGAGCGCGGGTCGACGCGCAGCGGCGGACACCTCGACGTTCGCCCCACAACGACAGACAACGACGGACAACGAGAGGAAGGCAAGGAATGGAAACACGCTGGTTAACGACCGCCCTGGCGGCACTCACCGTGACGGCGGCACCGTTGGCTGCCCGGGCCGAGGATGGGAAGGCTCCTTCGCCGGTGCCGGAAGCGCAGCAGGTCGCGCCGGCAGGTGGTCGCCCCATCGCCGCCGACGGCGCTGTGTCCGCACGGCCGGTACAGGTGGCCCAGCCGGTGCAGGTCGCCCAGGCTGCGCCGGACACCCAGCCCGGCGCCGAGAAGAAGCCGGGTGAGGCGGCCTCTCCCGCGGTCACTCCACCTCCGCCGCCGAAGTTCACCTATGGCGGCCAGGCGGACTTTTACTACGAGTACAACTTCAACCACCCGTTCACCAATAAGAACTCGTTCCGGATCTTCGACGTGGAAAGCGACGGGTCCCACCCACACCTGGGCCTGGTGGATCTCTGGGCACAGTACGCGCGAGATCCGGTGGGCTTCCGCCTCCACCACCTGCGGGAAGCGGCTCCCGATCAGTGGGAAGGGGTCCGGCGCACCGGGCACGCGGACCTCGGCGGCGGGAAGCTCCGGCTCGTAATCGGCGGGCGCGGTCACGGTAACGGGGCGCCGCTCGCCGGAGACGAGGGCCTGCACCGTCTGCCGCGTACCGGCCTGCACGGCGAGCGGCTCCGCGTGCGTCACGTACGGCCCGCGGTAAAAGGAGAGCCGGAACGGGAAGCCGTCGCCGCCCCGGTACCCCAGGTCCCGCAGCTCCACCGTGTAGGCGCCGTCTTCCTTTGCCTGGAAGTGAATCCGCGCGTCCCGGTTGGTGCCGGCATCGTCGTTGCGCACCACGGTGCGGCCGGCGGGATCGAGCGCCCGGAGGAACGGGTCCAGCCGGGAGCCCGCGGCCCGGGCGACGCAGACCACCGTCGCCCACTCCCCCTGCTTCAGCGCAAAGCGGAACCACTCAGCCTTGGTGTTCGCGTTGATCTGCCCAACCACCGTCACCGGCGCCTTCAGCTCCTGCGGGGCGGACTGCGTGGTCGTCTCGGCGCTTTCCGGCAGCTCCGGCAGCACGCCGACGCAGAAGAGCCGCGCCTCGCTGATGCCGCTCTTCGCCAGGAGGCGGCACTCGTACCTCCCGGGCGGCATGTCCGGCGGACTGGAGACGGTGAGGTGCTGCTCCGCGGGCTTGCCGCCCGGCTCCAGCCGGGCACTCAGGCGCGGGTCGGCAAACCACATGCCGGTCACGTCGCCGAGGTCGGCGCCGGCGGCCCGGACCTGGACCGCCGTGCCCCGCTGCCCGCCCAGGGGCGCCAGCGAGTCCAGCTTCGGCGCGGCGACGGCGGGGAGGGCCGGGAGCAGCAGGGTGAGCAGCAGCAGCGATCGTTTCATGCAAATGGGCGGGCCGGGCGCGCGGGGGCCGGCGGCACGTTAGAGCAGCTCCGCCACCGGCTCGCCTTTCGGGAGCACCGGGACCGGCCGCCCATCCCCGGTGAGGAACGTCGTATGGAGGTCGATGCCGAGCGCCTGGTACATCGTGGCGTGGATGTCGTTGAAGAAGACCGGGCGGTCCCGCGGCTCCTCGCCGTTCGCGTCCGACGAGCCGATCGCCCGGCCGCCCCGGATCCCGCCGCCGGCCAGGGAAACGGAGAAGACCTTCCCCCAGTGGTC
>CAYQDT010000401.1:0-4713 GCA_964416225.1 uncultured bacterium | reverse complement strand
AGCCTGCGCAGTGACATGGAGTCGCCCACGTATGCCCGCTGCGATATCGGCGAGTTCCGGCAGATCGAGCGGGTGATCGAAAAGATGGGCCCGTTCGACCTCGTTTACAACTGCGCGGCGGAGTTCGGCCGGTGGAACGGCGAGGACTACTACGAGACCCTGTGGCGCACGAACGCGGTCGGCACGAAGAACATCATCCGCCTCCAGGAGCGGCTGAAGTTCCGGCTGGTCCACTTCTCTTCTTCCGAGGTCTACGGAGACTGGGAAGACGTGATGTCCGAGGACGTCATGGAAAAACACGAGGTGAAGCAGCTCAACGACTACGCGATGACCAAGTGGGTGAATGAGATGCAGATCCGCAACTCGGCCGCCCAGTTCGGAACCGAGTCCGTGGTGGTGCGGCTGTTCAACACCTACGGCCCCGGGGAGTACTACGCGCCCTACCGCTCCGTGAACTGCCGCTTCCTGTATTGCGCGATGCACGGGCTCCCGTTCACCGTGTTCCGCGGCCACCAGCGCACCTCGACCTACCTGGCCGATACGGTACGCACGCTCGCGAACATCTCCAGTAACTTCAAGCCGGGCGAGACGTACAACATCGGCGGGAATGCCCTCCACAGCATCGAAGAGCTCGCGGAGTTGGTGGTGCAGATCTCTGGAGCCAATCCCCGGCTGGTGGAATACCGGGACTCCGAGATCCTCACCACGAAACTCAAGCGGCTGGACTGCAGCAAATCGGTGCGCGACCTGGACCACCAGAACAGCTACTCGCTCCGAGACGGCCTGCAGCTCACCTATGACTGGATGAAGTCGGTCTATCAGCCGCAGGTGAACCGCTAGGCGGGGGCCCGGCTCCGCCGGCTCCAGGAGCGCGGGGTGAGCGGAGGGGTGGACGGCCGGGTGGGCCGGGCGACGTTGGAGCAAAGTCGCGGCGTCCCCCCCACCCGGCCCGCTTCGCCAGCCGGCCGGTCCGCCCACCGCCCGCTCCGGCTCCGGTTACGCCGGCGGTCCGGCCGGGGCCGAGGCCCGCGGCGCGCCGTTCACCGCGGCCGATGACTGCTCGCGCCCCGAACCGCGCCGCGACAGAGACCGCCGCACCCTCCCGGATACACGCATGAAAGTCACCCACGTTGTCGGGGCACGCCCCAACTTCCCGAAAACCGCTCCCATCATGGCCGAGATGGCCCGCTTTCCGGAGCGTTTCCAGCAGCGGCTCGTGCACACCGGCCAGCACTACGACCACAACATGTCCCGGGTGTTCTTCGAGGAACTGGAGATGCCGGAGCCGGATGTGTTCCTGAGTGTTGGCTCGGGCACGCATGCGGAGCAGACCGCCCGCGTCATGCTGGCGCTCGAGCCGATCCTCCTGGCGGACCGCCCGGACTGGCTGGTGGTGGTCGGAGACGTGAACTCCACCCTGGCCTGCGCCCTGGTCTGCGCCAAGCTGGGCATTCCGGTGGCGCACGTGGAAGCGGGGCTCCGCTCCGGAGATCGCCGCATGCCGGAAGAGATCAACCGCATCGTGGTCGATCAGCTCGCGGAGCTGCTCCTCACGCCGTCTCCGGACGGCGATGCCAATCTCCTCCGCGAAGGCATCTCCGCGGAAAGGATCCGCTTTGTCGGCAACGTGATGATCGATACGCTGACCCGGATGCTGCCGCGGGCGCTCGAGCGCGATACCCTCTCCCGCCTGGGGCTCGAGCCGAAGGAATATCTGCTGGTCACGCTGCATCGCCCGTCCAACGTGGACGATCCCGGAACGCTCCGCGAGATCATGACGGCTCTGGTGGACCTCGCGCGTGAGACGCCGGTGGTGTTCCCGATTCACCCGCGCACTCGCGGCCGCATCACACAGAGCTTCGGCGAGCTCCCACCCGGCGTCCGGCTGATCGATCCTGCGGGCTATCTCGATTTTGTGGCGCTTCAGCAGAGCGCGAAGCTGGTCCTCACGGATTCCGGTGGGGTGCAGGAGGAGACCACCTACCTGGGTGTCCCATGCCTGACAGCCCGCCCGAACACGGAGCGCCCCGTCACCGTTACGGAAGGCACCAACCAGCTCGTGGAGAGCCGGACCGGGGCGATTCTGGACGCCGCGCGCCGGGCGCTGGGCCAGCCGCGCCAGGTATCGGACCCGCCGCGTCGCCCGGCACTCTGGGACGGAGCGGCCGCAAGCCGGATCGTCGCCGCCCTCTGGGATGCGCGCCGCTCCGGATAAGACACGGGGATACCGCTCTCCGGGAGGCGGGCTCTGAAAGGGAGAGCCTGGAAAGGCGAAGTGCGGGAGTGAAGCTGTGGCGGGAGTGAAGCGGTGGCGAAGGGGGCGGCGGGGGTGCGGAAGAGCGCGCACCGGGCCGGCGAGAACCTCCGGCTTCCGGACGCGCTCCATTCACTCCTCACCGCTCCGTGTCCGCTTCGTGCGCTCGGTAGTGAACATCGCTCCCGATCTCCGGGCCCCGGGGCCCGGAGGCCATGCGGGCGAGCCCATCCCTACGGCTGGAACGGAAAGGCTGTTTGGTGGGCAGGCAAAATGGGATACCTATGAATTTGGCGCTTGCGGTGCGCCGCGCCCGATTCCGGCTTTGGAGGCCGAGCTGTGATCCACGTGATGAGGCATTATTTCGCACTGCGCCGGGCGATGTTCGACGCGCGGCGGCGACTCGCCGGCCTCCAACCGACCATGATCTGCACGGATCAGGCTGCCTACTCCACCCACCTTCCCCTCCTGCTGGGCATGGCGCGCTTGCTCCGCGTCGGCCACGTGCTGGAGTTGGGCTCCGGGCGCCTGAGCACGCCGGCGTTCCTGAACCGTGCGGCTTTCCCGGACCTCCACCGCCTGCACTCCTTCGAGAACGACCCGGAGTGGCTGCGCGTGGTCCGCGATCTGGTGGGGAGCGACCCGCGCGTCCACCTGGAGCAGGTGGCGGGAAAGATGGCCGCCGTGCCGCGGACGCTGCCGCTGGAGGAGTACGATCTCATCTTTATCGATGACTCGATGATCACGGAGCAGCGAGCGAGCACGGTCTCCGCGGTGGCGGAGCGCGCGCCCCGACGGCCGATCGTGGTGGTGCACGACTTCGAGACGCGCGAATACCAGGAGGCCGGAAGGCCGTTCCGCCACGTGTACCGTTTTCAGCTTTACCTCCCGAACACGGGAATACTCTGGAACGGGGACCCGGCGCTGGCGCGCCACTTCGAGCGTCTGGAGCGGTGTCTGGCGCCCCACCTCCGGGCCGTGGCCGCGGACGACGTGGACCAGTGGGGCTCAATCCTTTCGGCGCTGTCACCGGCGGAGACGGGCCGCGCCGTCGTGAAGCGCTAGGGAAGGCGCGCCGTTTGCTGAAGCGAGTGGGAGCGGGGATGATGGTGCGGCGACCCCGGGCAGCCGCGGGCAGCAATCGCCGTTTCCCACGTCCGCTGCGCGGACGGCGCCCCGGCGCCCGTTCCCGCCCGGATGCCGGGCGGCAGGAGTGACCTTGAAGAACGGCTACCCCAACCTGCTCTATTGCTGCGATCTCCCGCCTTCCGGATCGGACGGGGGCATGGTGCTCATCGACCGAATCTTGAAGGAGGTCCCCGAGGATGCGCTGACCGTCCTCTGCAGCAGCTCCTACGTGAGCCGCACGCGCGTCTCCGGCGGGCCGACCCGCCCCTTCATCGCATTCCCCACCACCAACAGCACCGGGCGTCTCGGCCTCGGGCGAATCAAGAACCTGATCAACTGGCTGCTGCTGCCCGCCGTTGGGATCTACGCCGCCCACCTGATCCGGCGCAAGAACGCGCGCGCAGTCCTGACCGTCTCCCAGGAGCAGTTCTTCCTCGCGGCGGCGCTGGCGGCCCGTCTCACGGGCCGGCCCCTGGTCCTCTTCGTCCACGATGACTGGGCCGGCCACGCGGAGCGAATTCGCAAGCCGCTCTGGCGCCTGCACCGGCCGCTATTCCGGTTGGTAGCCCGCTCGGCGGCGCGCGTTTATGCCGTCAGCCCCTTCATGCAGGAGCTGCTCCGCGAGGAGTGCGGAGTCGCCTCGGAGCTGCAGATGCCGGCGAACGAGTTCGCCGCGGAAACGGCCGCCCCGCCGCCGGATGCGACGCCGGACCGGGATCGCCCGGTGCGCATCGTCTACGCCGGGTCCGGCACGAATGCGATGCACGACGCGCGCGAGGTCCTGATCCGCCTGGTCCAGAGCGACCCCGCCGTCTATGGCTTTCAGCGCCCCCTCGAGCTCCATCTGTTCGGCAAGGAAACCCAGGAGCACGCCGAGCGCTTCGGCTGGGTGCACCCGCGCGTCGTCCTGCGCGGCTGGGCCACCCAGGAGCAGCTTCGAACGGAGCTCCGACAGGCGGATCTGCTCTTTCTCCCGTTCTCCTTTGGAGCCGAAGAGCGCTACGCGACCACGCGCGCCTTTCCGTCCAAAACGGCGGACTATCTCGCAGCGGAGCGTCCGATCCTGATCTTCGGGCCGCCCGATTCCACCATTGTCCGCTACGCCCGGGAGTGGGGGTTTGCGGAAGTGGTCGACGAGGATAGCCCGGAGGCGCTGGCACGGGGCATCGCCCGCGTGGTGAACGACCCGCACCATGCCGGTGGGGGCTTCCGAGCCGCTCAGGGCGTAGACGTTCGGGTCGTTGTCGGCCGGCGACAGGGTGCGCCAGGTCTGGTCGGGCATCTGGCACGCCACCGTGGTGGTGCGCGGGTCGGGGTTGGCGTCCTTCACC
>CAYQDT010000400.1:0-4718 GCA_964416225.1 uncultured bacterium | reverse complement strand
TGGGCCACCAGTCCTGGTTCGACCTCGGGCGCGACTGCTTGAGTGTCGGGGCGGGGATGACCGGGTTCTCGCTTTCGCTGACGCTGTGAGTCGATTCCTTTTCCGGCATGACGAACCATCTCCTTTCGAGAAGACCTCGTGGGAAAGACCTATCGGGGATAACCTGTTGGGGAGAACCGATCGGGGACAACCTATCGGAGAGAACTTATCGGGGAGAACCTGGGAGAACCTGTTGGAGAAACGTTTCGCGAGGAACCGGCAGCGCCGTGAATCGGCCGGCGGTAAGAGGATAAACGCACGCGCTCCAGGAGCTCGACCGCCCACATCCCGCCGCTCCCCTCTCGCCGCCTTCCCCTCTCCGTGCCTCAGTGTCTCCGTGGTGACCCTTTCGGCTCGTCTCCCACTGCCCGCTCCTTCTCCCGCCCTCTCCGCGCCCTCTGTGGCTCCGTGGTGAAAGAAATTCCGGCCTATCGCTCCGCCGTGCCCCGGGCACACGCCGCGCACCGGCCGGTGAACTCCACGGACGCGCCATCCACGAGGAAGCCGCGGGTGCTCAGGTCGACCCCCTCCAGCGCCTGCCGCAGGAGCTCCCCACCGCCGATCTCTTCCTCCCGGAGGTCCAGAATACGCCGGCACTCGCGGCAGACCGCATGCTGGTGCGGCTCCGTGTTCACGTCATACCGCCGCCGGAGCTCGTCCACGATCACCGTCCGGACCTCCCCCATCTCCACCAGCAGCTCCAGCGTGTTGTAGACGGTCGCGAAGGAGAGCGTTGGATACTGCTCGCGGACGTCCCGGAAGACCTCCTCGGCCGTGGGGTGACCGGGATGCCGGGCCAGGTAGTCGAAGATCGCGAGCCGCTGGGGAGTCAGCTTGACGCGCAGACCCCGGCAGCGGGCCGTCAGTAGGGGAAGCGGTTGCATGGAACCGTAATCAGATAAGAACCGTTCTGCTTTGGAAAGCGTTTTACCCCGCCTTCCGGTCAGCCGTCAACCCGAATTCTCACCCGGAAACTCGGGCCCAGCACGCGCCTGGGCCGGCCTGGCCGGCCACGCTCGCCCCACTCACAGGTGGTCCCGCAGTTCCCTCTGATCCGTCACCGGCCGCGGAAACCGCCGCGGGCTGGCGTGCCTGGGCGGAGCGGTAGTCGACTGCGGCCGCCCTCGGACACGCCCGACGATTATCCTCTGTTGCAGCAGCAGGCGCTCGGGATCTGCTCCGGCGCCCAGCGGGGCGGACCTCCCCTACTTCATGCGGGAGCGGCCGAAGGCATCAGCTCAGGTGGCGTTCGCGTCCGAGGAGGTCACCACGGTGGGGACGCGGGCGGAGCGGGAGTTCCGCACGATCTGGGAACCGGGGCCGGCGGTGGCGTAGGTGGGCGCTTCGCAGCGGTGGGTGTGATTACCACATAAGGCGGCAGCCGCGCCGGCGAGACACAGCGTGTGCCTGACGCGTGCCCGGATGAACGGGGGTGCCTTACCGGGTAATCACACCGCGCAGCGACACAGCAAGGCATCGCCCGGGGTGAAGTCGCTCTCGGTGGGCTGGATCGCCCCGCAGGGGGTGGGGGAGAATGCTGCCTGAGGGGGTCCGGCAATAAATGACCGTTTCCGGGTGCCTCGCCAGGCACGGAGAAGTGCTCAGTCACTCCCCTGCACCCCTTAGCCGTCGCTGGAGTCCAGCAAGGGAACGACTTCCCGCTTCCGGTCCGACTTCGGAAATTCTTTCGGAGCATCTCCTGGAGGCGCCATTTATCCAGGAGAGGTCCGCCACCATTCGCTGCGACTTTTCGTTCCCCTCTCCCAATTGCGTCAGCCGCCGGTGCTCCGCGAGCTCCAAACCCTCATACCTGCGCTTCCACCGGTAACAGGTGGCCTCGATAATCCCGTGCTTGCGGCACGTGTCCACGGCACTGGCGCCCACTTCCACCGTTTGCAGGACGGTCGTAATCTGCTCTTTGCAAAACGTTTTCGTCGACACGATCTGGTCCCTCTTGAATCGCTGCGGGCCTCTCAAGCAAACAACCGTTTGGAGCCTTCGGCGGTGGCCGGAAAAACGGGCGTGGGTCAACATCACCCCGGGAGTAAGCCACCCTCGACGGCTTGCGGGCTGCGGAAACCACCATGCCGGCAAGCAACTGGCTGCGGCGCCAGGAGCTAAACGGCTTCTCTTGGCTGCAAATGAGAAGCCCTCGGCCGCGGACCACGCCGGGCTTCCCTCCCTCCCGAACAACCATCCCGAACACAGGGGAAGGGGCGTCTTCTGTTGAGCGGGCGCCTGCGGGATCGCAAGCAACTCCGGCGGAGTTCGCTTGTCCATGCCTTAGGATGAGTAGGGAGCGGGCTTGGACCTGCGGAACTGCAAGCGGATCGCAGCGGAAAGGGGAACCGGATTGAAAGGCGTCACCAAAGCGGGCCGCGGCCTGGGACGATCGGGGTTGGGAGGGGTCGCGCTCCTGGCCTGTGCGGTGCTGCCCTCCGCAGCGGGACTCGGAGCGACGCCCCGCACCACGGCTCATCCGGTCGTCAAGCCGCCGCCGGTGCAGTTCAACCGGGATATCCGGCCCATCCTTTCGGACAACTGCTTTGCGTGCCACGGGCCGGATAAGAACAAGCGGATCGCTGGTTTCCGGCTGGATCTGCGTGACGAAGCGCTGGGACGGGGCGTCATCGTGCCGGGGAAGCCGGACCGCAGCCGCCTGGTGACCCGTGTTCTAGCCACGGACGGCACCGTCATGCCGCCTCCCGCTTTCCACAAGCAGCTCACCGCGCACCAGAAGGCGCTGCTCAAGCGATGGATCAGTGAAGGCGCCGTATACGAGGCGCACTGGTCCTACGTGCCCCCGCGCCGGCCCGCGCTCCCGAAACTGACCGATCCGCGCTACGCCGTCCGGAACCCGATCGACGCCCTCGTCCGGGGGCGGCTGCTCGCCAAGAAAATCGTTCCCTCGCCGGAGGCGGACCGCCGGACGCTGATTCGTCGCCTCTATTTCGATCTACTGGGGCTGCCTCCGACTCCGCAGGAGGTGGCCGCCTTTGAGGCGGACCGTGCCCCGGACGCCTATGAGCGGCTGGTGGATCGCGCCATGCAGAACCCGCATTACGGGGAGCGCATGGCGCTGGGCTGGCTGGACGTGGTCCGGTACGCGGACACCATCGGGTACCACAGCGATACGCCCCGCAACGTCTGGCCGTATCGTGACTGGGTGATCAAGAGCTTTAACGAGAACAAGCCCTTCGACCGCTTCACCCTCGAGCAGGTGGCGGGGGACCTGCTCCCCGACGCCACCGACGAGACACGGGTCGGCTCCGCGTTCAACCGCCTGCTGCTCAGCACCGAAGAAGGGGGCGCGCAGGCGAAGGACTACGAGGCGCGGATGCTGACGGACCGCGTCCGCGCCATCGGAGCTGCCTGGCTGGGGCAGACCACCGGCTGCTGCCAGTGCCACGACCACAAATTCGACCCGTTCACACAGCGCGACTTCTACTCGCTCGGCGCGTTTTTCGCGGACATCCAGGAGCCCATCATTGGCGCGCGCGAGCCGGGGATGGTGCTAATGTCGCCCGAGCAGCGCCGCGAGCTGGCCCGGCGGGATGCGGAGCTCGCCGCGGCGCGCGCCATCTTGCCGCGCCTGAAAGAGGCCGAGGCCCGCTGGGAAGGCGCGGTGAAGGCGCAGGGCTACGCGCTGCCGGAATTGGCGCCGGACTCGAAGGCTCCGGAAAGCGAAAAGAACCGGGCGCGGCAGGTGGTGGCGATCCTGAAAAAGGACGCCGCGGCCCGGACGCCCACCGAGCTGCGCGTGGTGGAAGGCTACTACCGGCCCCGAGCCGCCGAGTTTCAAACGGAAATCCAGACGCTGGCGCGGGCCGAGAAGGCCCGCGCGGATTTCGAGGCGGCGCTGCCCCATTGCCTGGTGAGCGTGAGCACGGCCAACAAGCGGACGGTCCGCATCCTCCCCCGCGGCGATTGGATGAACGAGAGCGGTCCGGTGGTCCGGGCTGCCCTCCCGCACTTCCTGCCCCAGCCGAAAATCGAAGGCCGGGAGCCGACCCGCCTGGACCTGGCCCAGTGGCTGATCTCGAAAGACAACCCCCTGACCGCGCGCACGGTGATGAACCGGACGTGGAAGCAGTTCTTCGGCATCGGGATCAGCAAGGTTTTGGATGACCTGGGCGCGCAGGGCGAGGCGCCGGTCAACCCCGCGCTGCTGGACTGGCTGGCCTGCGAGTTCATGGAGAGCGGCTGGGACATGAAGCACATGGTGCGGCTGATGGTCACCAGCGCCACCTACCGGGAAGCCTCGACGGGCCGCCCGGACTTGCTGGCGATCGACCCGTACAACCGCGAGTGCGCGCGGCAAAGCGCCTTCCGGCTGGATGCGGAGTTGGTTCGAGACAATGCCCTGGCCGTCTCCGGCCTGCTCACCCCGAAGATCGGCGGTCCCAGCGTCAAGCCTTACCAGCCGCCGGGGTACTGGGAGAACCTGAATTTCCCGGTCCGCGAATGGGTGGCGGATACCGGCGAGAACCAATACCGGCGCGGGCTCTACACCTGGTGGCAGCGCTCGTTCCTGCACCCGAGCCTGCTGGCCTTCGACGCCCCCAGCCGCGAGGAGTGCTGCGCCGAGCGGAACCGCTCGAACATTCCGCAACAGGCGCTCGTTCTTTTAAATGACCCGACCTACGTCGAGGCCGCCCGCGCCTTCGCCGCGCGGGTGC
>CAYQDT010000399.1:0-4729 GCA_964416225.1 uncultured bacterium | reverse complement strand
TACTACGACTTCGACCGGGAGACCCCGTTCACTCCGGAAGACCTCGCCGCCCTGGAAGCCGAGATGGCGAAGGGGGTCGCCGCAAACGACCCCTTCGAATGCCGCGCGGTCTCTCCCGAAGACGCTCGCGAGCTGTTCCGGAACAATCCCTACAAGCTGGAGCTGATCGATGAGGCGCTGGGACGGGGCGACCAGATCACCGTCTACTCCAATGGCGACTTCACGGACCTCTGTCGCGGTCCCCATACGGAGCGCACCGGCAACATCGGCGCGTACAAGCTGCTCCACGTCGCCGGCGCGTACTGGCGCGGAAACGAAAAGAACAAGATGCTCCAACGCATCTATGGGACCGCGTTCGCAACCTCCGAGGAGCTGGAGGCGTACCTTCACCGCATGGAAGAGGCGCGAAAGCGCGACCACCGCCGGCTCGGGCGGGAGCTGGGAATCTTTATGATTAGCCCGCTGGTCGGCGCCGGACTCCCCCTCTGGCTCCCGAAGGGCGCGACCCTCCGCGAGACCCTGGTGGAGTTCATGCGGGAGCAGCAGCGCCAGCGGGGCTATCTCCCGGTCATCACGCCGCACCTGGCAAAGCGGGAGCTGTACGAGATCTCGGGCCACTGGCAGGCGTACCACGAGAGCCTCTTCCCCACGATGGAGGGGGACCACGAGGAGCTGGTGCTCAAGCCGGTCAACTGTCCGTTCCACATTCAGATCTACGGCAGTGAGCGGCGCAGCTATCGGGACCTTCCGATCCGCTACGCGGAGTTCGGCACCGTCTACCGGTGGGAGCAGAGCGGTGAGCTCGGCGGACTCACGCGCGTCCGCGGCTTCACGCAAGATGACAGTCACATCTTCTGCCGGCCGGACCAGCTCGTTCAGGAATTCCACGGAGTGGTGGAGCTGATCATGCTGGTGCTCGGCCGCCTGCAGCTGGATTTCCGGGCCCGGGTGGGGCTCCGGGATCCCGCGAACCCGGAGAAATACGTGGGGACGCCGGAGGTGTGGGAGCAGTCTCAGACCGCTCTCCTGGATGCCGTGCGTCAGCTCGACATGCCGCACGAGGTTGCCGAGGGCGAAGCCGCCATCTACGGACCGAAGCTGGACTTCATGGTCCGGGACGCCATCGGGCGGGAATGGCAGCTCGGAACGGTCCAGGTGGACTACGTGCTCCCCGAGCGCTTTAACCTGGAATACACGGGTGAGGACGGCCAGCCGCACCGCCCCGTGATGATCCACCGAGCGCCCTTCGGCTCGCTCGAGCGGTTCATCGGCGTTCTCATCGAGCATTTCGCGGGCGCTTTCCCGCTCTGGCTGGCCCCCGTTCAGGCGACCGTCATTCCGATCGCCGATCGCCACGCGGAGTACGCGCAGCAGGTGAGAGAGCGTCTCACGGCGGCCGGTCTCCGGGTGGAGGTCGACCGGCGGAACGAGCGAATGCAGGCCAAGATCCGGGACGCCCAGCTCCAGAAGGTCCCGTACATGCTGATCGTCGGAGATAAGGAAGCGGCCGCGGATGCCGTTGCGGTGCGCTCCCGAGACGCGGGCGACCTCGGGGCGCTGCCGCTGGAGCAGTTCCTCCAGCGGCTCCAGGACGAGCGGTGACGCCTCACCCGCACCGTCGGGAGCCGCCACCCGGGGCGAGGTAACCAGCTGACGAGACGGAAGGGGACCGCCCCTTCCGTCTCGTTCGTCTCTTCGGTGCCGGCGGATCGTCGCGCGGAGGCAGTCCACGGGCGCACTACCAGTTCGTGAAGCTGCCGTCCTCGCGCCGGAGCAGCGGGTTGTTGCCCGGCCGGCAGGCAAACTCTCGCGCCGCATCCTCGTTGAACTCCACCCCGAGGCCGGGCGCCGTGGGGGGCAGCAGACAGCCGTCCGCAAATGGCACCTGCACGGGAAATACTTCCGGCAGCACCTCACCGGGCACGCGGACCAGCTCCTGCACGGCGAAGAGCGGCGCGGCCAGGTCCAGGTGCAGGCTGGCCGCCGTGGAAACCGGACCGAGCGGGTTGTGGGGCGCCAGGGGAATGTAGTGGGTTTCGCACCACGCCGCCACCTTTCGCGTCTCCGTGATCCCGCCGCAGATACTTACATCAACGCGGCAGTACTGAATCAGCTCCTCCTCGATCAGCTCGCGGAAGTCCCACTTGGTGGCGAACTGCTCCCCGGCGGCCAGCGGCACGGCCACCTGGCGGGCAAGCTGGTGAAAGGTGTGCATGTTCTCGCTGCGGATCGGGTCTTCCACAAAGTAGGGACGATATGGCTCGAGACCGCGGCAGAGCTGCACTGCCTCCGGCGGATCGAGGCGGGTGTGTGCGTCGATGATGATCTCCACGTCCTCGCCCACGGCCTCCCGAATAGCGGCGAACTGGCGGATCGCCTGCCGCACGGCGCGGGACGGCTCGATGATATCTCCCTCTGAGGGCACGCCGAACCGGATAAATCTCCACCCTGCCTCGACGAACGAGCGCGCGTGAGCCGCGATCTCCGAGGGATCGGCGCCGACGGCATGCGGATAGCATGCCACCCGGTCCCGCACGCGGCCCCCCAGCAGTTGGTACACCGGAACGCCCAGTTCCTTGCCGCGGAGGTCCCAGAGGGCGATGTCCACGGCCGCTAGCGCCGAAGCAAGCACCTTATCAGCGGGAAAAAACCCCCCGCGAAACATGACCTGCCACAGGTGCTCGATGCGGCCGGCATCCTGGCCGATAAGAAACTGCTTGAAATGGTTGATCGCCTCCGCGCAGGCGTACTCCCTCCAGGTAAGCCCCCCCTCGCCGATCCCGTAGTGACCGGTGTCCGTCTCGACTTTGACGAAGAAAAAATTCCGATTGCCCGCCCACACCGGGTAGGGCTTCACATCCGTAATGATCACGTGGCACTCCTCACTCCCATGAGCCGGCGGTCGTTTGGCACGCGTAGAACAGCGGTAGAATCGTGTAAAGCGGCTCACGCCAGAGTGCGTTTGGGCGAAGCCCGCTGGCTCCCCTTCTTGCCGGCTATACCCGGTGCTGGACCACCCGGCGAACCGGGAAGACGCGGAAGGACGCGGAGGGACGCAAATGGACGCCGTGCCGGAAGGCGGGGTGCATTATTTGCTGGAGCGCCATCCTTCGGGGTTCACGATCGTCCGGATCGTCGGGGAGCTGGACGCGTGCAATGCGGGCGGACTGGAAGACGACCTCCGGCCACGTCTGGCCCGAACGGACGCACCGCTCGTACTGGACCTCCGCCACCTCACCTACATCGACAGCAGCGGAATCCGACTGCTGCTGACCCTCATCCACGGGCGGGGCGGCCAGGCTTCCGTTACGCTGGTCCGACCCTCTTCCGGCGTGGCGCGCCGGGCACTGGATATGGTCGGAATCTCGCGGTTTGTTCCGACCCTCGACCACGCGCCGGACTCCCTGCGCGCCTTCTATCCATCCAACGAGCCGGGAGCGGGAGCGTTCTGACCCACCGCGATCGGACGCAGTCTACCGGCGCGCGGCTTTCAGGCGAGAGCGTTCATCTTCCTCGGCAATCGCCCGGTGATTACCGACAAGGAGCCTTGGGGAGCGTCCGTTAACGATTCCGGTACCACCCGCGATTGCCGCGCCGCCCCCGACCGACCGTGCCGCTCCTTTCGTATCGCCGCTTCCTCCACGCAGAGGCCGGCGGCGGTAGTCCGGAGAAGGTGGGCCAAAATTTGGGGCCCGCACTGCATCAGGCGTGCGAGAACAGCGATTTCTTCATTGCCGGGTTTCATCCGCCGGGCCGGCCGGCAGATCCATTCATACGGTCATCTCCCCCCTGGAAAGGACGAAGGACATGTTCCGGACGCGATTCCGAGCGTTCACGCTGATCGAGCTGCTCGTGGTTATTGCAATCATTGCGATCTTGGCTGCGATTCTCTTCCCCGTCTTCGCGCAGGCTCGCGAGGCCGCCCGCAAAGCTTCCTGTCTCAGCAACGAGAAGCAGATGGGGACCGCGTTGATGATGTACGCGCAGGACTACGAGGGCGGCTATCCCACCTGGTCGGAGTTCTATTACTGCCTGGCAAATAAGATTCCCGCCGGCACCGATAGCCCGGCTCGCTACTGGGATGCCGTCCTGCTCCCGTACGTCAAGAACGGCGCGCCCGGTGCGGCGAGGGACTACAGCGGAGTCTGGCACTGCCCGTCTTCCGAACAATCCGGCAGCACCATTCGCAGCTACGGGATCAGCATGGGGTTCACGTACGATACCGACCCGGCGAGTCCGTACTCCTACCGCTACCTCCAGGAGGCCTCCGTGGAGGCCCCCGCAGACACCATCTTCGTGGGAGACAGCGGCTGGAGCGGACGTCTCGGCCGCACCACCGACTTTCAGGGCTACACCGAGAAATTCGTCTGGAAGGTTCCGTACTCCCGGGATGCGCCGTGGCGCCACCAGGACGGCGCCAACTACGTGTTCTGCGACGGGCACGCGAAGTACATGAAGGGCGACCAGGCGTACCCGCACCCGGTGGCTCCGAGCACCGCGTACTCGACGGCCGCCGCACCCGCGTACTGCGCGATGGGACAGCGGTTTGCCGCCAAGCCGAACGAGCGAACCTATTGGAAGAACCGTGCGACCAAAGCCGGGCTTCCGTGCAACTAGTCAACCTTCACGCCGATCCGAGCCGGCGCCGCCGGAAGCGGCTCCGGCCATTCCACAGCCTCGCACCCATGTAAGGCTGCCGCACCCGCAGCACCATGACCACAAAACCCTC
>CAYQDT010000398.1:0-4742 GCA_964416225.1 uncultured bacterium | reverse complement strand
GGACGAGGTATGTGGATGAAGCCAATGGTCCTCGCGGCGGCGCTCGCGGCCGGGTTGGCAGCCGGCGGACGCGCGTCCGCGGCTCCCGCCCCCGTCGATTACGTGCGCGAGATCCGCCCAATCCTGGCGAAGAACTGCTTCGCATGCCATGGCTCGGATGAGGGGCACCGCGCGGCCGGGCTCCGGCTGGATCAACGGACCACGGCGCTCGCGCGCCGTGGCTCCAATCCCGGGGTGATCGTGCCCGGGCAGCCGGAGGCCAGCCGGCTCCTGCGCCGCGTCACCCTGCCGGACGGGCCCGGACGGATGCCTCCTCCCGGCAGCGGTCCGCATCTCAAGCCGGAGGAAATCGACCGCCTCCGGCGCTGGATCCGCGAGGGAGCCGCGTATCGGGAGCACTGGGCCTGGATCCGGCCCCGGCAGGCACCCCTTCCGGTGGTGCGCCAGAAGAGCTGGCCTCGCAATGAGGTCGACCGTTTCGTCCTCGCCCGGTTGGAGAAAGCCGGCCTCAAGCCCTCACCGGAAGCGGACCGGTTCACCCTGCTCCGCCGCGTGAGCCTGGATCTCCGCGGGCTCCCGCCCACTCCGGAAGAGGTGGATGCCTTCGCGCGGGATCGCAGCCCGGATGCCTACGAGAAGATGGTCGACCGCTTCCTGGCGGATCCGGCATACGGCGAGCGCTGGGCTCGGATGTGGCTGGACCTGGCCCGGTACGCCGACTCCGCCGGCTACGGCTCCGACCCGCTCCGCCTGAATATCTGGCCGTACCGGGACTGGGTGATCGACGCCTTCAACCGTAACCTGCCGTACGACACGTTCACCATTGACCAGCTTGCCGGAGACCTCTTACCGGGCGCCACCACGGAGCAGAAGGTCGCCACCGCGTTCCACCGCAACACGATGACGAACACGGAAGGCGGCACCACGCGCGAGGAGTTCCGCGTGGCGGCCGTGAAGGACCGCGTGGATACCACCATGCAGGTCTGGATGGGCCTCACGATGGGCTGCGCCAAGTGCCACAGCCATAAGTACGACCCGATCACGCAGAAGGAGTACTATCAGCTCTTCGCCGTCTTCAATCAGACCGCCGACAACGACCAGCCGAGCGAGACGCCCACGCTTCCCGTGCTTCCGTCCTCCGCTCAGGAGCGGAACCGGGAACTGGACGTTCGAATTGCGGAGCTGAAGCGGAAGCTGGGCTCGCCGGAAACGGCGGCGGATCCGAAGGCGACGGCGGCCCTCAAGGAGCAGGTCGGCGCGCTCGAAAAGCAGCGCGTGCAGCCGGTGCCGCTCCCCGTGATGGTGGAGGTCCCACCCGCGCAGCACCGAGAAACGCACTTGCTCATCAAGAGTAACTACCTGGACCCCGGCGAGAAGGTCGAGCCGGGCGTTCCCGCCGCGTTCCACCCCTTCCCGAAAGAGCAGCCGTGCAACCGGCTCACGGTAGCGCAGTGGATCGTGGACCCGCGGAACCCGCTGACCGCGCGGGTGGCGGTGAACCGCTTCTGGGCCCAGCTCTTCGGCACCGGATTGGTGGAGACGGAGGAAGATTTCGGCACCCAGGGCGACCTTCCGAGCCATCCGGAGCTGCTGGACTGGCTGGCCGTCCGGTTCCAATCGGGCGCGGGATCCGCTGGGGCCGCGGTCCGGCCGTGGGATATGAAGGCTCTCCTACGCCTGATCGTTACCTCGGCAACCTACCGTCAGGCATCCCGCGCAACCCCCGCGCTCCTCGAGCGGGATCCGCGCAACCGGCTGCTCTCCCGCGGACCCCGCTACCGGCTGGAAGCGGAGATGGTCCGGGACCAGGCACTCGCTCTCAGCGGGCTGCTGAGCCGAAAGGTCGGCGGGCCCAGCGTGTTTCCCCCACAGCCGGACGGGCTCTGGCAGGCGGCATTCAACGGCCAGCGCACGTGGACCACGAGCAGCGGGGAAGATCGGTATCGCCGCGGCCTGTATACCTTCCTGCGGCGTACGGTCCCGTACCCGAGCATGGCGACCTTCGACGCTCCCAGCCGGGAGTTCTGCGTGGTCCGCCGCTCCCGGACGAACACCCCCCTCCAGGCGTTCGTGACCCTGAACGACCCGGTGTATGTCGAGACCGCGCAGGCCCTGGCCCGGCGGATCGTGAAGGAAGGCGGGGCGACGACCGAGGACCGGGCGCGGTACGGGCTCCGGCTCTGCCTGGCACGCCCGGCCGACCCCGCGCGGGTCTCCACGCTGACGGAGCTGTTCAACCGCGAGCGGGCCCGCTACGGTGCCGCGCCCGACGCGGCGCGAGCAATGGCTACCGAACCGCTCGGACCGCTGCCAGCGGGGGCGGATGTGAGCGAGCTGGCGGCCTGGACGGTGGTCGCCAACGTGCTGCTGAACCTCGACGGAGTGCTAACCAAGGGTTAGCCGGATACGCCCGCTCCGGCACGGTCGGGAAGCGCCGCCGGCCGGAGCGGACGGAGGGATGCGACGGATGGATATTCGATACCAACTCGCACGCGCCCGGACGCGGCGCCAATTCCTGAAGGAGTCCGGCGTGGGGCTGGGGGCCATGGCGCTGGCGGGCCTGCTGGGGCGCGAGGTGGAGGCGGCCGGCATGCCCGCCTCGAAGAACCCGCTCAGCCCGCGACAGCCGAGGTTCGCGCCCCGGGCGAAGCAGGTGATCTACCTGCACATGTCCGGCGCGCCGCCGCAGCATGACCTGTTCGACTACAAGCCGAAGCTGAAAGAGCTCAACCTGCAGGAGTGTCCCCGCGAGCTGCTGAAAGGCCAGCATTTTGCGTTCATCCAGGGCACGCCGAAGCTGCTGGGATCGCCATACCGCTTCCAGCAGTACGGGAAGAGCGGCGCCTGGATCAGCGAGCTGCTGCCCCACCTGGCGGGCCACGCAGATGAGATCGCCTTCGTGAAGTCGATGTGGACCGACCAGTTCAACCACGCCCCGGCGGAGCTCTTCCTCTTTACCGGCTCCGCTCGCAGCGGCGGTGCGGGAATGGGTTCGTGGATCACCTACGGTCTCGGCAGCGAAAGCCAGGACCTGCCCGGCTTCGTGGTGCTGATCAGCGGCGGCACCGATCCCACCGGCGGGAAGGCGCTCTGGAGCACCGGGTTCCTGCCCTCCGTGTACCAGGGCGTCCAGTGCCGCACCACCGGCGAGCCGATCCTGTATGTGAACAACCCGCGGGGCATGGATCGAGAGGTCCGGCGGGAGAGCCTGGACGCCCTGCGGAAGCTGAACCAGATGGAAGAGGGGAGCTTCGGCGATCCGGAGACTCTCACCCGTATCGAGCAATACGAACTGGCGTTCCGGATGCAGATGTCCGTCCCCGAGGCCATGGATATCGGGCGGGAGCCGGGGCCGATCCAGGAGCTCTACGGCGCGAAGCCCGGCGCGGCTTCCTTTGCCAACAACTGCCTCCTGGCGCGGCGCCTCGTCGAACGGGGAGTGCGCTACGTTCAGCTCTTCGACTGGGGCTGGGACTGCCACGGCACCGGACCGGGCGACGATATCGTCACCCATCTACCGCAAAAGTGCCGGGAGATCGACCGGCCGGTGCACGCGCTCCTCACCGACCTCAAGCAGCGCGGAATGCTGGACGACACGCTGGTGGTGTGGGGCGGTGAGTTTGGCCGTACGTCCATGAACGAGGCGCGCGGCGGCAGCAAGTTCCTGGGCCGGGATCACCACCCGCACTGCTTCACCATCTGGATGGCGGGCGCCGGAATCAAGCCGGGGATCACGGTAGGCGCCACGGACGAGCTCGGCTATTTCATCACGGAAGGGAAAATGGGGATCCACGACCTGCAGGCCACCATCCTGCACCTGCTGGGCCTGGACCCGTTCCGCCTGAGCTATGCCTATCAGGGGCTCCAGAACCGCCTCATCGGCCCGGAAGGGGATGCGGTAGTGCGGAAAGACCTGCTGCTTTGATGCCGGCCGGCTGGAGTTCGGCGACAGCGCCCTCGCCCCCTTCGCGGACGGCGCCCCGGCACCGGCCGCGAACGGGGCACCCGCAGAAAACCCCATCCCCGAACCCGCGTGCACCCCGCACTAAGAAACCCCCAGACCGCTCGCGCCGGGGCTCCGGCGTCCTGACCGCACCGACCCTTCGCTGACCCGCACCCACACCTATCACTCGCATCACGTATGAAACTGAAACCGTTAGCCCTGCTCCTTACCGCAAACGTCCTGGCCGGGATACTCCCGGTTCTCGCGGCGGACCGGCCCATCGAGCACACCTTCATCGCCGCCGACGCCAGCACTCACCGCATCGCCGAGATCGAGCCGAGCGGCGCCATCCGGTGGGAGACCCGAATCGGCGACATCCACGACCTCCATCTGCTCCCGGACGGCCATCTTCTGTTCCAGCGGGATCTCCAGCACCTGGTGGAGTGGGACCCGAAAACGGGACAGGAGGTGTGGAGCTATGACGCTTCCCGGATGAACGGGAACGAGGGGAAGCCGGTGCAGGTTCACGCCTTCCAGCGGCTTTCGGACGGAACGACCATGATTGCGGAGAGCGGGCCGGCGCGGATCATCGAGGTGGACAGCGACGGCCGCATCGTGCACCAGATCAAGCTGAAGGTGGAGCATCCCGGCGTGCACACGGACACCCGTCTCGTCCGCAAGCTGCGGAATGGACACTACCTGGTGTGCCACGAAGCGGATGGCACGGTACGGGAGTACGACCGGGACGGAAACGTGCTCTGGGAGTATGCGGTGCCGCTGTTCGGGCAGGAGCGGCGCG
>CAYQDT010000397.1:0-4749 GCA_964416225.1 uncultured bacterium | reverse complement strand
GGTGTGCCAGCGGCTCTCTCCGGCGGCCAGTGCCAGCGGCAGAACGAGCTGATCCGCCAGGTGCTCATCCACCGGCGCCTCCCGGCGGGACCACGCCAGCCACTGCTTGCACGCTTCCTCCGCTACGCTCTCCATCGGGCGGCCGCGCGCTCCGAGGCCGGTGAAGCCGGCATAGCCGGTATCCAGCTCCGCCACGAGCGTTACCGCCGCCCCGGGGCCGCGCGAGGGCAGGTCCCGGACGTCCACGGCGGCTTTCCGGCCCACGCCTTTCAAAAACCGCTCCACCGCGGCGGCGCCCCGCTGCCCGACGTGCTCCGGAAGCTGGGCCGTCACCACCCGCGCGGCCAGGCCGCGCACCCGGCCCCGCTCCAGCCATTCGAGCGGCCGCACCCGGTCCGCCGGCCGGATCTCGAGCTGGATCTCCCCACCGCCGCGGGGGTAGAACCCCGCCTGGTCGTACCGAAACCGCGCCTCGTAGCCGGCGCAGCGCAGCGCCGGCACGTACACGGCCTCCAGATAATCGGCATCCGGAGCGTGCGGAACGTGCGTCCCGCCGATGACGGTCACGCGGGAGGGACCCTCAGCGAGGGCGAGCGGGACCAGGACCGTTTGTGCCACCAGCGGCGTCGCACCGGCGGTTCCGATATCGAAGCGATAGTCGCCCGCCCGAACCGGGCCGCGGGGCGTAAAAGTGAACGCGGTGGAACCCACGGCGGCGCCGTCCAGCCGCGCGCCGCAGATCTCCGCCGCGGCCCGGACCGCGGTCAGGTGCTGGGGCTGAAGACCGGGCCGTGTCCGGCGCGCGCGCACGTTGAAGATCGTCACCGGCGTGCCGGTAATCGCGGCGAGCGAAAGGCTCGTGCGGATGATCTGGCCGCCCCCTTCGCCAAAGGAGCCATCGATCTCGACCGTCTCGGACACCGGTTCCTCACCTCTTCTCCACCACGGTGGGTTACAACCTCTGTATCGGGCTCACGGCGGGTCCTGCCGGAACACCGTATCGCCTCGCCGGCCCGCTCCGTTCAGTACCCCCGTCCACTCGTCGCCCCATCAGCCACACCATGCCCGAATTGCCGGAGGTTGAAATCCACGCCCGCAACCTCCGCCGCTGGCTGGAAGGGGAGCGGATTGCAGCGTGCGAGGTGGTGGACGCGAAGCTGACGGCGGGGATGGAGCCCGGAGCGCTGGAACGGGCGCTGACGGGGCGCCGGGTGCAGGCCGTCCGGCGCACGGGGAAATACCTGCTCCTGGATCTGGACGGGGGCGAGACGGTGGTGGTCCACCTCCGCATGACGGGACGGTTCGTGCGGGACGACTACGTAGCAGGCCCGGCGCCGCGCCCGACCCGCCTGGTGCTGAACCTGGAGAGCGGCTCCCGGGTCCGCTTCGAGGACCGGCGGCGCTTCGGGCGAGTGTGGGTGGTGGATACCGCGAACCCCGGCGCCTGTTCCGAACTGGCGGCGCTGGGGCCGGACGCGCTGCTGCAGCCGCTGTCGCCGGAGCAGCTGGCGGAGATCACCCGGAAGACCGGGCGCAGCATCAAGACCGTGTTGATGGATCAGCGCCGGATCGGGGGGCTCGGCAATATCTATGCGGTGGAGATTCTCTTCCGCGCGGGCGTGGCGCCGGACGCCCCGGCCAACACGCTCTCCAACGCGCAGGTCCGGGAGATTGCCCGGGTCACGCCGGAGTGCCTGGAGTGGGCGATTGGGGCGCAGAGCCGCGGCGAGCTGATCTACCTGGGCGAAAAGGGCGCCGAGAACGTCTTCGACCTCTACCGCCGCGCCGGACAACCCTGCCCGCGCTGCGGCACCCCCATCGTCCGGAGCGTGATCGGCGGTCGCGGCACCTACTATTGCCCGACGTGCCAGCAGCGATAGCGACCGAACTTCCGCGCGGCGTGCTAGCGCTTCACGAACTGCCACCACGGCTCGCCCGACGAGGCCTGCTGCTCGCGGCGGCTTCGGCGAAGCGCCTCGTAGTCCTGGAAACAGCCGGGGCACACCAGCAGGTGCCACATCAAGTCCCGCTCGTCCCGGGAGTTCAACTCGTCCCGGACCATCCGCGGAATCAACAGGTGAGCCCGGCTCTCATCCATCGGCTCGACGTTCCGGACGCCCACCGGCACGACGACATGCCGCACCACGGGTGCCGGACGGTGCCACAGGTTGACGGTCAGCAGCGCCGCGCCGAACAGCGCCACGGCGCTCCAGGCGGGTCGCAGCTTCCCACCCCGGAACCGCGGGACACGGGCCTGCGGCCGGAGGGAAGCGGTTCGGGCCGGGACGGGAGCTTCCGCGGCGAGCTTCAGCCGGTCCTCCACCCGCGCCCGTACGGAGGCCTGACGCGGCAGGTCCGGCGCCGGCTGAAAGACGGGAGGGAGAGCGCCGGCAGCGTCCATGGCCTCCAGCAGCTCATCCAGCTCCGGGTGCGTCAGCCCATCCGGATTGCCGGCATCGGCCCGCTCGCGCAGATGCTCCACATAACGCCAGACCAGGTCTGCGGCGATCTCCTCGTTCGTGCGTGCCATAAAAATAACTCACTTATGCCGCGTGCGAGGTGTCTTTCCCTCGCCGTGGACGAGCTCCCGAAGCCGCTTCATCGCCTTGTAAAGATGAGTGGTCACCGCCGTCACGGACGGCTTGCCCATGATCTGCATGATCTCGCGGCAGGAGAGCTCGCGATCGTAGCTGAGCGTGATGATCTCCCGATCGCTCTCGCTCATTCGCCCCAGGGCCTCGCGGATGCGGCCGAGATCTTCCTGCCGCAGCACGGCCTCCACCGGGGCCTCGCCCCGGGGATCCACCTCTCCCCAGGCCTCCTCCAGCAAAGTGGTGGCCGGCATCCTCCCCCGCTCCCGCACCCGATCCGTCGCCAGGTTCCGCGCAATCGAGTAGAGGTAGGAGACGTATCGCGAGCCGCTTTCCGGATTGAAGAGCTGCACGCGGGAGTACGCCCGCGTGAACGTTTCCGCCAGCACATCCTCCAGGTCATCCTCGGGAACCCGCAGGTGCCGGAGGAAGCGCTCCAACCGCACGTAGTGGCGCTCGAAGATCAGGGTGAACAGGCGTGATTCGCCCCCCTGCACCCGCCGGATGATCTCCTCGTCGGTGGCTGCCTGGAATAGAGCGTTCGCGTCTGGCGGGGAGTGCATCCGTGTTCCGTGCCCGGTGCAGAGGTCCTGTCGCTATCTATTACGTCGGCCGTCGGCACCGTGTCACTCCGGGCTGCGCCCGCGGTCGCCGGGAGACGCTCCGGCGGCGGAGTGAACGCGCCGCTACTTTTACGGCGATCGCGGCGTCATACGGGAAACCCACCCCCTCATTCGCGCACCGTGCGCGGGAGCACTCACCATGCATGCCAAGAATTCGCTGCGCATCCGGATCTGGCTCTTAGCCGCCGTCTGGGCGGCGGGCGCGGGATGGTCGTCCGCGGCCCGCGCCCAGATCGGCGTCCCCGGGCTCGGCGGTCCGTCCTTCGGAGGGCCGAGCGGATCCTTCGGTGGGCCGAGCGGATCCTTCGGTGGGCCGGGAGCGCCCTCCGGCGGGCGAAGCGCCGGCTCCGGCCTCTTCTTGCAGCCCGGAGGCGCAACTCAGCTCGCGCAGGGGAGCCGGCAGGGAGGTTTCGTGCCCGGCGGGGGCGGCATCGGCGGGAGCGGGATCGTCGGCCTGGCGCCCGGCGCCACCTTTCAGGTCGCGGCGCTCTGCACGGACCTCCTCTCCGACCCGCCGGACGCCACCACCCGATTCACGGAGGCCCGGGGCACGCAGGTGGCGCTGGCCGACGGTGCGGTGGCCTCGCTCAGCGAGGCCTTGCAGGAGGGGCTCCTGACCCTTCGCGGCCGGCACGACACCTTCGACCCGATCCGCCGGGACGGCAGCCTGGCGCTCGACCTCTACCTCGTCAACGTCTCGCGCCAGCCGCTCCGCGTGGCGCTGCAGCCGGGGACGACCTTCACCCCGCAGGGACAGCCGGAGCAGGCGCTGCCGGAGGGCGCGGCGCGGCTTCCGGTCGAGGCGGCGCGGCGCGGCATCGCCTCCCTGAACACGCTCCAGTTCGCGGTCTGGGCGGCGCGCGGCAGCACCGCGGAAGAGGTGGAGCAGGCGAACCTGTTCCGGCTGCCGGCTTCCGAAGGTCGGCAGGTGCAGGAACTCCTGACCGCCTGCGGGATCGACCGGCAGTTCGACCGGGAGCGGGGCGCCGCCGAAAAGCGCTACGTGGAGACCGCCAAGAAGCTGGGGAGCGATTCGGAAGACGTTGCGGGAACCACCTACCTCTGCAGCGGCTATCAGGCCTCGGTGACGGGCGAGCGGAACGCGGACGGCTGGGGCGTGGTGACGATCCACCCACTCCGGTACGGCGGCGAATTCCGTTACGGCGCACGGTTCCAGGAGCGGAAGGATGGACGCGTCCGGGTGCGGTTGTTCAACCTGGCCAACGGGCGCCCCGCTCATGCGAATCGCGGGGAACTCCTCCTGACGCCCGACGCGGTCTAGCACGACGCGTGCCGCCGGACCGGGCCTCGTGCCTCCTTGCGGCGGCACAGGCCGTTCCCCTTGCCGGCCCTTGCTGCCCCGTGCGGACGCAGCGCGGGCCGGAGCCCGGCGCGGATGGCGCTCCGGCGAAATGGGAGAGTGCAGCGATCAGGGCGGCAGCGGTCAGGGCGGCGCTGGGAATGCAGCGATGGCGGCCGCGGCCCGCGGGTAACCGGGCGGCACCCGGACCAGCGTCCGCCGAAGCGATCAAACA
>CAYQDT010000396.1:0-4755 GCA_964416225.1 uncultured bacterium | reverse complement strand
TGGACCAGCTCGCCCGGTACACGGGGCTCGACCGGCGCTATCTGGACGACGCCAACCTGCGGATCGAGCAGGAGCGCTTCTCCCGCGAGCTGCTCCGCGGCGAGCACCGCTCCATCGGGCGGTTCGACAGCCGGATCCTCGGGGACGAGCCGCCGGGCACCGCGGGCGTTCCCACGTTCGATCCGAGCCTGGCCGCGGTGCGCCCGGTCTTCACCTCCACCTTCAACGACTATGTCCGCCGCGAGCTGAAGGTAACGACCGGCCGGGAGTACTACATCCTGGGCGAGGGGATCCACGCCCCCTGGCAGTGGGACATCCGGTACCAGGGCTACCTGGACGTGAGCGGCCAGCTCCGGAGCGCCTTCGGCAAGAACCCCTACATGCGCCTGTTCGTCGGCTCCGGCTACTATGACCTGGCCACGCCGTACTTCGGCACCCGCTACCAGGTGAACCACCTGGGCCTGAACCCGGACCAGCGGGGCCGCGTCACGGAGCGCTTCTACCGCGCCGGCCACATGATGTACACCGATCTCGGCGAGCTGGCGCGCCTCAAGTCCGATGCGTCCGAGTTCATCCAATCCGCGCTGCGGCACGAGTGAGCGCCTGCACCGGGCACCCGGCAGCCAGAAGGGGCACGGCCGCGCGGCCATGCCCCTTTCGTTTCACCGCCCGGCGCGGCGCCCTTCGCCCAAGCGGCGCCGCCGGCGATCGCTACTTCTTGGGTGCGGCGGCGGCGGTGGCCGCGGGCGCCGGCGCCGGGGCGAGCTCCGCTCCGCCCACGATCTCGAGCTGCGGGAGCGCCTTCTTCAACCGGGCAATCCCCGCGTCCGTGACCTTGGTCTGCCAGACGTACAGGTGCTTCAGGCTGGTGAGCCCGGTGAGCGCGTCCAGCCCGGCATCCGTCACCCCGGTGCCGTACAGGTTCAGGTAGGAGAGGTTCTTCAGGCCCTTCAGCGACTGCAGACCCCGGTCCGTGATCTGCGTCCCTTCCAGGTGAAGGTCCGTGAGCTCCGTCTGGTTCGCGATCTGCGCCAGGCCCGCGTCCGTGATCCCCGTCTTCCCGAGGTCCAGGCGGACCACCTTCTTCAGCGAGTGGACCGGGGTGAGGGCGGCGTCCTTGATCGCCGCGCCCTGCAGATGGTAGCTCACCTCCAGGTGATCATCGTTCTGGGCGATCGGCGCAACGTAGCCCCCCAGCTTCTCGATCTCCGCCTGGGCCGCGGCTCCCGCCGGGGCCGCGGGGGCGGCAGCCTTCGCGGCGGGCTTCTTCGCCGCGGCGGGCTTCGTCGCCACGGCTTTTTTCGCGGCGGGTTTCTTTGCGGGCGCGGCGGCGCCGGCCGCGGTGGAACAGGCAAGCAGGCCGGCCGCCAGCAGGGCGGCGGAAAGAGTGGTCTTCAGCATCTGGGACTCCCTCCCGTTCGGCGCCGGCGCCCCTGGGCGCTTGCCGGAAGCGGGAACATGGTGCCGCGCGGGACATACGGGTCCACACCAGCGCCACCATGTAGGTTCGTCGGACGGCGCGGAGCACCTGCCTGCAACGTCCTGAAAGAACGTTGCAATCGCGCCTGCATCGCCGTCACGGTCGGGGGCCGCGCACGGCTGGGGCATGTGGAGAATCGAAATGCCGTTCCGTGTGGAGACGCCGGCGGGAGTTGGACCGTGCGCGCCGCCGGCCGGATAACCGGGCGGCACGCTGCATCCGCGGAGCGAGATGACGGCCGCCCGGCGGGACGGTCGCCCGAATCCGCCCCGCCGGCAGCCGCGGCGTACCGGGTGCTGCTACCGCGTCCCCCCTCCGGACCGGAGGTACTCGGCGGCCTCGCGGTCCGTGAAATCCGCGCCAGCGGCGCTCTTGGGGTGCGGCGTCCAGCGGTCCAGGTCGCCCGGGTCGATCCACACGGCTCCCCCTTCCGGGCGCGCCGGTAGGTCGCCGCCGTCGATGGCTCGCTGCAGGTCGTGGACCGGCACGCCCTTCCGCGTGGCCACCTCGTGCAATGAAAGCAGTCCCTGCTCGTTCATCTCCTTGCCTCCTCGCACCGGGATGAGCCCGCGCCGCCTCGGCCGGGCCCGCCCGCAGCGTTCCCGAGCATGCCCCCGGGGAAACCCGCGTACCTCCCGCCCGCCGCTTCGCCGGCCGGGAGGAGGCGGCAGCGGGCAGGTGTTTGCGGCCGGGACGCGAAACAGCGGAAAGGCCCCGCCGGCGTCCGGCTCCCGAACCGCGCATCCGTCCGTTCCCGAGCGGTGCCTCACACCCACTTTCCGAGACCCGTCCACGAGAACATTCCATGACCGTTCCACGTTCACTCACGCCTCCCCGAGCCGGTATCGCGGTCACGCTCCTCGGCGCCGCCCTCGCCGCCGCGTCCGGCGCCCCGGCTCACTCCCAGAACACCGCGGCCGGCGCCGCCGGAGGAAAGACGATGCGGGTCTACATCGGTACGTACACCAATGGGAAGAGCCAGGGAATCTACGGCTACCGGATGGACATGTCCACCGGAAAGCTCACGCCCGTGACCTCGGGGCCGATGACCCCCAACCCCTCCTTCCTGGTGATCCACCCGAACCACCGCTTCCTGTACGCGGTCAATGAAGTGGAGGACTACGCGGGAACGCACGGCGGCTCCGTCACCGCCTTTGCGATCGACCCGAAGAGCGGCGCCCTGACGCAGCTCAATGAGCAGTCATCCCACGGCTCCGACCCCTGCTTCATCACGGTGGATAAGGCGGGCAAGAACGTGCTGGTGGCCAACTACACCAGCGGCAGCGTCGCCTCCCTCCCCATCGGTCCGGACGGACGGCTGGGCGCCGCCACGACGGCGATCCAGCACCACGGCAGCAGCGTGGACAAGGCGCGGCAGGCAGGGCCCCACGCCCACTCCATCACCCTGGACTCCTCCAACCGGTACGCCTTCGCGGCCGACCTCGGGCTGGACAAGGTGTTCGTCTATCGCTTCGATCCCGCGCACGGCAAGCTCACGCCGAACGATCCCCCCGCGGCGACCGTTGCCCCGGGCTCCGGCCCGCGTCACTTCGCGTTCCACCCTTCTGAGCGGTTCGCGTACGTGATCAACGAGATGAAGTCGACGATCACGGCCTTTAACTACGACGCGCACCGGGGAACGCTCAAGGAGATCCAGACCGTCTCGAGCCTGCCCGCCGGCTTCCACGGCGAGAACAGCTGCGCGGACCTGCACGTCTCGCCGAACGGCCGCTTTCTCTACGGCTCCAACCGCGGACATAACTCGATCGTGATCTTCCGCATCGACCCCAGCGGGCACCTGGCGCTGATCGGGCACCAGTCCACGCAGGGTAAGACCCCGCGGAACTTCGGCATCGACCCCTCGGGCCGCTTCCTCCTGGCCGCCAACCAGGACAGCGACTCCGTGGTGGTGTTCCGGATGGATCCGGACACGGGCCACCTCCGGCCCACCGGCACCGTCATCAACGTGCCGATGCCGGTCTGCGTGAAGTTCATGCCGGACCAGCACTAAGGCGCGCTCTTTCGCCGCCGGCTGAATTCTGCTACGCTGAACGCGGGCCCGCGCCGCCCGCGTTCAGCGCCGCATCCGCCTCCGTAGCTCAGGGGATAGAGCAGCTGCCTTCTAAGCAGTAGGTCCCGTGTTCGAATCACGGCGGGGGCGTCCTTCGCAGCACCGTTTCCCGCGGGGAGACCAGGCACCCTCCCGTCACCGGGGACGCAGTCTCCCCTCGCGCGCCCATCCGCCGACCGCTCGCGCGTGCGCAACTCCGCCCGCGCCCGCTCCAGCACCGCGGCGGGCTCCGGGGCGACCGCCGCGGGCCGGCGGCGCGGCACGCCGGGAGGCGGGTCCACTTCCCGTGGGCTAGCCTGCGCCCCTTCGAACCGGAGGAACGCCTCCACCGCGGCCCGCGCCTGCTCCAGCTGCCAGGGCGCCATGCCCTGCTCCGCGGCGAGGTGCCGCCGGAACCCCGCCGGCTCGCGCCCGCTGTGCTGCGCCGGGGGCCGCTGGGCCCGGAAGCGAACGAACTGCCGCGCCCACCGCAGCCCGTGCGGCTGTTGCCGGGGCGGGATCTCCCCGCACAGCAGGCACGATTTGATCGATTCCGCACAGAATACAACGACGAGCGCCCGCACGAGGCACCGGGCCAGGAGACGCCGGCGGCTCACTATCAGCCTTCATCGCGCCGCTTCCCGAAACGCGTGCCGGAGCCGGAGTATCCCGGCCACATGCAGCGCCGCTGGGTGAGCAAAGCGGGCACCTTCCGCTTCCGGCAGCGGCGCCAGCTCTTCCTCTCCGCCGCGCTGGTCCACGAGTGGGTGGGGCTGGAGGAGGTGGAGGACGGGATCTGGAGCATCTGGTTCTACGCCGTACTCGTAGGGCGCCTGGACGAGCGACAGAACCGGGTCACGGTATAATCAGATGTTTGAAAGAAATCTAACATAGTGTTACCGATGTCCGTGGACCGGACACTCACGAAACCAATGGCGATGGAGATCGGATGCGCAGACCGCTACTTGAGCCTGTGGCTGTTCCCCTTACGAGGCCGCTGGCTACGCTGCCTTATGTTGGCTCTGGTAGCTTGTGTACTCTGGGGGGTGTGTCTCTCCCGAGCTGCTCGGTTATGGCTGGTCGCGGACGATGCCTATCGGCAAACCGGATCGATCCACGACTGCAACGACCTCAATTGGGCCACCTTCATTGGCGTGTCCTATCTGCTGTGTATAGTGGTCCCGGAAAAGTGGACAGGGCGCTAAGCTAAGCTGCTGTGTCGCAC
>CAYQDT010000395.1:0-4755 GCA_964416225.1 uncultured bacterium | reverse complement strand
CAGGGCGTGCCCTCGCTCACCATCCGGATCAGGCGGGGGAATTGGACCACGTAGTAGGTCTCATTCACCTTCCGCACGATCCCGTTCCGGACCAATGCCTCGGCGACCAGTTGCCGGGAGTAGAGGACCAGCGGGGAGTTGAAGATGACCTCCGCCTTTGCCTGCTTTCCGGCATGCTTCCGGTACAGCTCCAGGGCCACCTGGCTGGAGGGCCAGAGGAAGTCGCGGCCCGCGCTGTCCTCGGTCACCATCTCGATGGATCCGGCGCGATCGGGGTCGACGGTGATCCGGTACTGCTCGCGCAGCACGCGAGCCACGTCCGGGTCCCGAAGGAAGCCGGCTTTCTCGCCACCGATCGTCCCACGGACGGTGGCGACGGCCCCTGCGCCGTCCCCGCCGCCGGGTGCCGCGCCGGGAGACGCCGGCCGCACCAGGGCGCGATATCCAAGCACGATAGCCATCACCAGGATCAGGAGCGCCAGTCCGGCTCGTCTCACCGCCCACCTCCTCCGCGCCGTTCCAGGGTCACTTCGTCAATTGCCTGCAGCGTGGCGCGCAGGCTCTCCGTCTCGGTGGAGAGGTCCGCGCTTTTCTCGGCCAGGAGACGGCTCCGCAGCCCCGAGAGCGTCATCGCGACCTGATCGAGGAGGGCATCGATGTCGGGCGCGGTATCGGTCGCCGGATGCTCGAAGTAGCGGGCGAGCTCCAGATACCGGTCCACGATTCGCAGAGTTCCTTCGAGACACTCCCGCGCAACGCCGCCCCACGCGTGTCCGAGGGACGGATGATCCGAGAGGAAGCGGACAAAGCCCGCACCCTGCTCGCAGAGCTCGAGCACCCGGCTCTGCACGGCTGGGTTGGGAACCCGTCGGCCGCGCTCGGCGATCCGCCGCACCAGCGCCTCGGAAAGCGCCAGATCGGAGGGAGCCGCCCCGGACCGGCGGCGGGTGAGCAGCCAGACCGCGGCATACAGTCCGAGTGCCAGCACCATGGCGAGCCAGACCGCCATCTGCAGGATGAAGAGCAGCAGCAGGAAGCCGCCCGCCGCCGCGGCACCGGCCGCCAGCTCTCCACGGCGCTCCTGGAGATCTCCGTTCATCCGATCCTCGTCATCCGATCCTCGTCATCCGATCCTCGTCATCCGAATCCTGCGCTGCACGGTCCGCACCGGCAGCCGCGGTTGCCGGGCCCGCGGCGGCGCGTCAGTTGTAGCCGCGCGCCTCGCGGAAGGCGCGCGCCAGGTCCGTGCGTGCGTCGAACACCCGGCCCGAGGTGCTTGCCGCTAGCTGGTTGAGCTGCCCGTCCGACGCTTCGCCGAACTTGATCGCGTACACCGGTATCGGCCGGGCCAGGTGCGCCGCGTCGAGGTAGGCCCGCATGGTCTGCATGGTGGCCCCGGTGTTCGATTCGCCGTCGGTCATCAGGATCACCGCGGCCGAATACCGCTCGAGGCCGCTCTGTCCGCGCAGCAGTTCGAGCCCGCGCATGACCGGTGTGTAGATGTCCGTGCCGCCGTTCGCCCGCAGCCCCTCGATCTCCGTGAGGAGCGATGCCAGGGGACCGGCCCCGGAACCGTTGGCGCGCCACGTGGCGAGCACCTCGTGATTGAACGGGATCACGATGTTGATGTCCTTGGGTGAGGCCTGGAGGAGGTAGCGCCGGGCCTCGCCCTGGTTCAACAGCAGGCGCATCGCCGATTTGACGTCCGCGATGCCGCGGCCCTCCATACTCCCGGAACAGTCGAGGCAGAAGACGGTCAGGGATGGCTTGCGGAACTCGGTCTGGTACAGGTCGAGCGCCTCGCGGATCACCTCCGGCTGCGGGAAGCGGATCGGATTCAGCACCCGGTCTGTCCGGATGCCCCAGTCCGGGTTAAAGACCGCGGTATCCGCCGGCCCGGCATCCAGGCCCGACAGGCCGACCCGGCGCCCGCTGGCGCGGATCTGGGCCTGCACCGGCGCGGAGAGGAGGTATGCCTGGAGCCTGCGGAAAAGCGCTTCCTTGTTCGGGTCGCCATGATCGACGTAGCCGAGCGGCGAATCCGCCATCGCAAGCCCGTCGACGGGGTAGACGGCATAGAGCGGCTCCTTGCCCTGCGCGATCAGTGCCCGGTTTGCCTCGATGATCACCGCTTCATAGTTCACCATCGCGTCGAAGCGTTCATACTCCTGCAGGAACAGCTCTTTCAGCCATCCGGAACTGCCGGAGGAGCGGTCCACGGAGCCGAGGAACCGGCGGATCTGATCCCGGAGCGCCGGCTTCCGGAGGTCCGCGCTTGAGAGCGGCACCGGATGCCCGGCCAGCGCGTAGAGGTAGCCGAGATAGGCGGAGGCGCCGGAATTAGACTGCGTGGCCGAGGTCATCAGGAAGCGGAGCTTGCCGGCCACCGCCGCATGGATGATCTGGCGGACGTTCACCGCGCGTCCTATCCAGCCGAGCCGCTCGGCCACCGGCTTCTTGACGCCGAAGACCACCGGAGACCGCATGATGCTGGCCTGATGCCGGACCCGCCGCGCCCGATCACCCAGGTCGATCCAGAGGGAGTTCGCTGGCCAGACGGCGTCCACGCCCGGAGCGCCGCTCTCCAGGCGGAGCATCATGTCTACGGAACCGCTGTATTCGCGCCCGATCCGTACGTGGTTCTGCTGCTCGAACTCGACCAGGATCGGCTCTAGATCCTGGTTCTCGGAGCCGGAGAGGAGCGTCAGGTCGACCGGCTGGCTCGCCCGGCTGCGGGATTCGCGGTGCTCTCCGCAGCCGGTGAGGAGTGCGAGCGCGAGGCCGGCGGCTCCGCCGACGGAAAGTATTCCGGATAGCATGGATGCCTTCGCTACCTCCACGCCGCCTGCAGCGGCCGGCAGCAATGAACGCCGTGAGGATCCCCCGGGACCGCGCAAGTGGCTCACGGCAGCGTTGCCCGCGTTTCAGAGCGACCTCCATAGCTATTAGAGAGGTTGAAGGCGGTACACGCCCGGCAGATAAGCGAAAGTTAAGCCGAGCCGGAGAGCCGGAAATCGTTCCGCAGGCCGGCACGCCCTCGGTCTGCGCCCCCTCCACGGAATGGCGGGTGAGGCGGCGAGGGCGGCCGGGCGTGCTCCACGCGCAGCGGAGTGAAGGCCTGCGCACCCGCCAACGGCCGCTGTGCAGGGCCGGCAGCATCGGCGGATGAACATGGCTCTACCCCGACCGCCCGCAGAGCGAACGCCGGAGCGTGAAGACCGGACCGAAACCGGGCTGCTGCGGAGGCCCTGTCATCCGCACTCTCGGCCTCTCCGGGGACCGACCGCTTGCAGGAGTATCCCGCGCATGGCGCAGCACATCCCTTTCACCAGCAACTACGACGACCTCTCGACGGACCAGGGCTTCCAGTTTCGGTTCCACTGCAACCGCTGTGGAAACGGGTACATGTCCTCGTTCCAGCAAAACGTGACCGGCCTGGCGGGCGACGCGCTGCGGGCGGCCGGGAGCCTTCTGGGCGGCTTTTTCGGCCGGGCTGCCGACTCCGTGTATGACGTCCAGCGGGCCGTGGGAGGCCCCGCGCATGATGCCGCGCTCCGCAAGGCGACGGAGGAGCTGCGCCCCCGTTTCGTGCAGTGCCTTCGGTGCGGCGTGTGGGTCTGCCGGGACGTCTGCTTCAACGAGGGACGCGGCCAATGTGTGGGCTGCTCGCCGCGAATGGATCAGGAGATCGCGGCGATCGAGAGTGACGCGACCATCAGCCAGCTCCGCGATCGGGCATTCAATCAGGCAGACCTGGCGGCCAGCGTGAACCTTCACTCCGCGGCGGCGGCCATGGCATGTCCAGCCTGCGGGGCGGAAGTTCCCGCCGGCAAGAAGTTCTGCGGCGAGTGCGGGACGAACGTTCTCGCCGAGCGAAAATGCCCCTCGTGCGGAATCAAAGCGGAGCCGAATGTCAAGTTCTGCGGCGAGTGCGGCACGAAGCTGTAAGACCCGGCCATTCGACCTCCGGCAGCGCCGGCTCGCAACTGGGGTATCCGACCGGGGATCCAGGCTCCTTCGGAGAAAGGCGCCTCGATCGCAAGCGGACCTCCAGTACTCCTTTGGCGGCCCCGACCGGAGATCTGGAAGCAGGATCCGGGGGTGAGCCGGCGCCCATACCCCTCACACGGCTGCATGGGCACCCTTACCCCTTACATCGGTTGCCCGGTGCCCGCACTCCCTGGTATGGAGGGCGGCCGGAGCGCGGGTGGAGCGTGGCCGGGTGATCCACCCGCTGCCCGCCCGGAAGGCACATGCCCCTCCCGCCGTGAGGGGCAGCTGGCGGGGGTGTGGGGGCTGTGAGGGGCTGTTAGAGGGCTGTAACAGGGCGCCGGGAAGGAAGCGCGCGGCAGGACTTCGGGGCTGGGGGGCCGGGAGCAAGCTACCGCTGCTTGGAGAGGATCGCATGGAGCCGGCGGCGGGGCACCGGCCATCCGGATCCGGCACCCGATCCCGCCCTTCCGGTGGAGCGGCCGCCCGGGGTCAGGCCCGCGCTCCCGCGGGCTCTTTCTTCCGGGCCGCCTTCGCCTTGGCCGGCGCCTTCGAGTCCTGGTGGTCCGCCTTCGAGTTCCGCTTCCGGTCGTCCCGGCCGGGCTGCTGCTCGGCCGGGGCGGCGGAGCCCGCGGCCGGCTCCAGGGCCAGCTCCAGCGCCTCCCGCACCTCCGCCGCGGAGTGAACCGTCAGGTGCTGCTTCCCCGGCGGCGGGACCTCTTCGTCCCCGTCGTGGCGGTTCCGGTCCGGCATGCCCCCGGCCCG
>CAYQDT010000394.1:0-4763 GCA_964416225.1 uncultured bacterium | reverse complement strand
GCGGGTGCTGGAGGTCGGCTCCGGTCGGGGATCGTTCAGCATCCGCCTCGCGCAGTGGGGCTACGCGGTCACGGCCGTCGAGGAGTCCCAGGCCCTCGTGGCCCATGCCTGGGACGCGGCCCGCGAGCGCGGCGTCGAGCTGGAGCTCCGCCACGCCGACCCCCGCGCACTCGCGGACCGCAGCGCCTTTGACGGAGCGCTGATCCTCGACTTCGGCGCCTCTTCCGACATGGACAACGCCGCCGTCATGCGCGCCGTCGCCACCGCGCTTCGTCCGGGTGGGAAAGTGGTGTTCGGAGCGTGCAACCCCTATTTCTGGGCACGGGATGCCCGGACGGAGCACCGGGCCGTCGAGCGCGCGGACATCATCCGCCGGTACTCGTTCGACTTCCAGGCGGGCGCTCTGGTGAGCCGAGTCCGCTGCATCCTGCAGGACGGCCGCCGGCTCGACCTCCCGCCAGCCCGGTACCGGGCGTACACTCTGCCGGAACTGCGCGCGCTGACCGCCTCCGTCCAGTTGTCGGACCTCCAGATCTGGGGACAGAGCGAAGGGGGAGCGCCGCGCCCCGGAACGCCGCCGGATTCCCTGCGCACCCCGTACTTCCACTGCGTTGCCGCCCGCCCGGTCAGCGGCGAGGGTGGGGACGGCATCTAACGCGGGTTTCCGGCACAGCGCAAAGGCGGGTGACGCTATGAAGACGGGTCCCAGGCAGGTACTCCGCACACTGCTGCGCTCCGGTACCCACGCCGTGCCGGGCGCCTTCAACGCGGCTTCGGCACTGCTGGCGGAGCGCGCGGGATTCCCCGCCGTCTACGTTTCCGGCGCGGGCACGGCGAACGGCATGGCGGGCGTACCGGATGTTGGCCTGCTCTCCCTGGAGGAGGTGGCGCGCCATGCGCGGTACACCGCGGAGGCCGTCTCCGTCCCGGTGATCGTGGATGCGGATACCGGTTTCGGCGAGCCGCTGGGCGTGATGCGGGCGGTGCGGGAACTGGAGGGGGCGGGCGTGTCCGCACTCCACCTGGAAGATCAGGAGAACCCCAAGCGCTGCGGCCACCTTCGCGGCAAGCGGCTTGTCTCCACCGACGCGATGCTTCGCAAGCTGGACGCCGCCGTCCGCGCCCGGCGCGACCCCGACTTCGTGCTGATCGCCCGGACCGACGCCCGGGGCGTGGACGGCCTCGACGCAGCCATCGAGCGCTCCATCCGGTATGTCGAGGCGGGCGCGGACGTCCTCTTCCCCGAGGGTCTGGAGTCGGCGGAGGAGTTCGCGCGCGTCGCCGCGGAACTGCCGGTCCCGCTCCTCGCGAACATGACCGAGTTCGGGCGGACCCCATATCTCACCGTCGAGGAGCTCGGCGCGCTCGGCTACCGCCTGGTCCTCTTTCCCATGACGGCCTTTCGGGTCGCGATGAAGGCGGTGGAGGAGGCGTACCTGCAGCTTCGCCGCGAGGGAAGCCAGCAAGGCTTCCTGGACCGGATGCAGACGCGCTCCGAGCTGTACGAGCTCGTGCGCTACGCGGAGTATGCTAGCCTGGACGAGCAGATCGCCGGCTACGAATAGGCGGCGATCCGAGGATCGCTGTCGCTGCAGTACGACTGCGCGCAACCGGAGCAGGCGCCGCCCGTCTACTATACCGGTAGGCCGCTGGCCGCGGCTTCGCGGCGGGCGGCGGGACCGGACGGGAGGTGCCCATGCCGGTGTACAGTCCCGGGTTGGAAGGTGTGATCGCGGCGGAGAGCTCGATCAGCTCCGTTTCGGAAGCGGGGCTGTTGTACCGCGGCTACCCGATCGCCGAGCTGGTCGAGCGGTGCAGCTACGAAGAGGTGGCCTACCTCCTCCTGCACGGCGACCTACCGGACGGGGAGGAGCTGGACCGCTTCCAGGGTGAGCTATCGACCGGCGTCCCGCTGCCCGGTGCTCTCCTGACCACCCTGGGGACGCTGGATCCCCGGACCCCGCCCATGGACGCCCTGCGGACGCTGGTTTCCCTGCTGGCACCGTGGGACGCCGCCGCCGCGGAGCCGGATGCCGGCACGCTTCGGTCCCGGTCCGCCTGCCTTCTCCAGCAGATTCCCGCGCTGGTGGCCGTCTGGCACCAGTATCGGCGAGAGGGCTCCGCCGCGTCGAGCTCCGGGCCCTATCGCACGGGTGCTCCGGAGCCGCCGGGCGAGTTCGCCGGCTCCTTCCTGCGCTGGATCACCGGAAAGGAGCCGGATCCGGAGGCGGCCCGTCTCCTCGACATGTCGCTGATCCTGTCCGCGGAGCATGAGCTGAATGCCTCGACCTTCGCCGCGCGGGTGACCGTCTCGACCCTCTCCGATCTCCACTCCGGCGTCGTCTCCGCCATCGGCACGCTCAAGGGTCCGCTGCACGGAGGCGCGAATGAAGCCGCCAGGCGGATGCTCGAGGAGATCGGTGAGCCGCAGCGTGCCGAGTGCTGGGTGCGGGATCGGGTGCGCCGCGGCGAGCGGATCATGGGCTTCGGTCACCGCGTGCTCCGCCAGGGCGATAGCCGCGCGGAACTGCTGCACCGGGCAGCGGCGGAACTCGCCCGCCGGCGGGGGGAGACTCGCCTCCTGGAGATCGCGGAGCAGGTGCAGGCGGTGGTCGCGCGGGAAAAGGGGCTCAAGCCCAACCTCGACTTCCCCTGCGCATGGGCCTACGCACTGCTCGGGATCCCGGTGGAGCTGTACACGCCCGTGTTCGTGGCCGCTCGAACCGCAGGCTGGTGCGCCCACATCATCGAGCAGTTGGAGCACAACCGTCTCATCCGGCCGCGCGCGCTCTATGTCGGCGAGCCGCTTCGCCACCTGCCTCCACGACCGAGCGAGCGCCCCGCGCGTTAACGGGTGCCGTGATGCGGGTAGAGCATGTCACCACGTGCGTCGGGGCGGGCCCAGCGCGCGTCTTGTCGGACGTCGGCGGGCGACCCGCGGTAGGTGGCGCACGCTCGGTGGATGCCGCGGAGCTGCATCCGGGCAGCCGCGAAATCGATCGCGTGGAGGGGGAGGCCGCTATTGATCAGTGAGGTTGGTACCGCTTGCTATTGCAATCCGGTGTACGCCGGGAACTTCCCAGACCCGTTTGTGTTGAAGTTCAACGGCGTCTACTACGCCTACGGGACGGATGTTGCGGCGGATGGGCGCGCATTCCCGATGCTCTCATCCCGAGATCTCGTGCACTGGAGCCCGCACGGAGGCGCGGTACCCCCCGTCGATCTTCCCGGGGCGGAGCTCTACTGGGCTCCGGAAGTGGCCTACCACGAGGGGCAGTTCTACCTGTACTATGCCACCGGCCGCGAAGCGAATCCGGACCACCACCTGCGGGTCGCCATGGCGGAGCACCCACTGGGACCATGGCAGGACGCGGGAATTAACCTCACGCCCCACGAGATCTTCGCAATCGACGCCCATCCCTTTCGCGACCCGCGCGACGGTCAGTGGTACCTGTACTACGCGCGGGACTCCCTTAAGCCGCCGTACGCCGGCACCGGGCTGGCGGTCGATCGCCTCGACGGCATGACCCGGCTGGCGGGACAGCCGGTGGACGTGCTCCGCCCGTTTGCTGATTGGCAGGTTTTCGAGCTGCAGCGCGCGGTCAAGGGCGGCCTCGATTGGTACACCATCGAGGGCCCGTTCGTGCTGCGGCGCGAGGGCCGGTATGTCTGCATGTACAGCGGCGGCCGCTACGAGGCACCCAATTACGGAGTCGGCTACGCGGTCGCGGACGGCCCGCTGGGCCCGTGGACGGATGACCGGAACGAGCGCGGTCCCCAGGTGCTGACCACCATCCCCGGCCGCGTGGTCGGACCCGGACACAACTCCGTGGTGCGGGGACCGGATCTGCTCACGGACTACATGGTCTACCACGGCTGGGACGCGGGGTGCACGGCCCGCAGCCTCCGGATCGACGTGCTGCGCTGGCGCGGAGCGCGGCCGCACTGCGAAGGCCCCTCCATCGAGCCAAAGCCGCAGCCGGCGCGCCCGGACATCGACCTGCACTTCGCGAACGATGAGCTAGGCGACGGCATCCAGGCGGACGGCTGGGACTACGCGCGGGACGGGCTTCGCGCGGTAACTCAAACCGCCTCGCTCACCTTCTGTGAGCCGGTGGGCGAGTTCGTGGCGGAGTTCTCCGCCCGTGGCCACGACGCCCGGAGCGGCTTCGGCCTCTCGATCGCCGGGGCCGAGGTGCGGATCGGCCCCGGCGCACTGCGCATCGGCGAAGCGGCCACGCCGCTCCCGAATGACTTCCGGCTCGACGTCTGGCATCAGGTCCATGTCTGCCGAGAGCGGGGGCAGTTGGGCGTGACCCTGGACGCGTACCCGACCTTGACCGTTCCGCACGGCGGGCCCGAGGCTCCGCTCACTCTCGAGGCTGGGCGCGGCAGTCACCTCGGGCATTTCGCGCTCAAGCGGCTGGCCTGACCGGGCACCCGCCGTCCGGGAAGGTGCGGGCTCTGAAGATGGAGACGCGCCACCCGCCGGCCCCACGGTCGAAGGAGAACGGGGATGCGGCGGGTGGTGCGTCTCCGCCGCTCAGTCCCGATCCTGCTCGGCCCGCAACTGGAGGCCGTTCCGGCGCGGCGGCAGCGGCGTGTGCTCACCCCGAATCGAGTGCCAGAGGATATCGTTCAGGACCTCGTCCGGGACGCGGTCCGCGTCGGAGAAATCCAGCTTGGCGCTCAGTGCCGCGCCATACGCCCGGGCGCCGTTCACCTCCGTCACGACCCGCCGCTCCGGCAGGATCGCGCGGTAC
>CAYQDT010000393.1:0-4770 GCA_964416225.1 uncultured bacterium | reverse complement strand
GGGTCGAACGGTCGAAGAGCCGGTGGGCTATAGATCCGCTCTTCCCGCATTGTCCCGGCAGTTTCGCGGCGAGCGTTCCGGAGCCAGCCAGGCGAGCAGGTCGTCCCAGTGGCGCGCCACGTCTTTGTAGGCGCGGCTCTCGCGAGACATGGTGAGCAGAGCGGCGCGCAGCCGGCCCCGCTCTTCCATGGTGAGCGCCTCCGCCTCGATCTGGTAGAGGCGGATCAGGAAGACGGCCGCGCCGACCTCCGGCAGGCCCCAGGTCACCTGGCGCTCCACACGGAGCACGAACGGCGACGCCGCGCGGGGATCCAGGCGCGGCCCGCGCCATTCCTCGGCGGAGACTCCGGGCGGCGGGTCCGGATGGCGGCTCAGGCTCCGGTGCGTGTCGATTCCCCACACGAACCGCACGAACGGCCCGCGCCGGACCATGTGCGCCACCAGCGCCGCGGCCACCCGGTTCACGGGCTCCATCCCCGGCACCGCGGCGTGCACTTCCGAGAATGGGAGGCCGCGCTTGCTCTCCGGCCGCCACTGGCTGGGCATGCTGACGTGGTACGCCGCTATCCAGTCCCGCGCTCCCTCCGTACGCACCACCGCCACGTCTTCCTGGAGCTGGCTGCAGAGCGCGTCGAACGCGTCGGCGTAGGCCGGGACCGGGGGCGCCACCCCGCTGCTTTCGGTCTCGACGAGCCGCATCTGCGCGTCGAAGCGGAGCGTCTCGCCGGTCAGGCGGCAGTGGAGCGCGGCCGCGCCGTCCCTCCGCTCGCCCCGGAACCACTCCGGATGCTCCACTTCCAGACGGTCGACCATCCACCGCGCGACGGCTTCCGCGGTGGCGCCATCGAGATCCGCCTGCCCCACGTATTTCGCCGGCGTGTCCACCCGCACGCCGAGCTTCCGTGCCCGGTACTCGGGGAAGCGGCGATCTAGCTGAAACGCGAGCGCGTCCAGCCGCCCGTGGCCGAAATCGGTCCCCAGCGGCCGGAGGGAGGGGGTCACGTCGTAGCGGCCGCTGGCCGCGGGAAAATAACGCGCCGGGGCGGGAAGCTCACCAGAGGACATACCCCATTATGACGCGCCGCACGGAAACGCGCCCGGCCGGGCCGCTCTGCCGATGTTAACGAGCGGGCTCACCCCCGACGGGCAGCCCGAAATGGACGCGGCGAAGGCTCGACCGCTTGCCCCTGCACGAGCCGCGCCACCCTCCCCGGCTCCGTGTCTCGCGGACTCCGCAGAGCGCGTTCCGGGCTACCGGATGGTCGCACCGCCGGGCAGGTCCTGGTCCGGCTGCAGCAGGCTGACCCGTCCCTCGGCCTCGGCGGCGAGCAGCATTCCCTCGGAGATCAGGCCGCGCATCTTCCGCGGCGCCAGGTTCGTCACCATGATCACCCGGCGGCCCACCAGCGTCTCCGGCTCGTAGTACTCAGCCATGCCCGCCAACACGGTGCGCTCCTCCTCACCGAGGGAGACCCGGACGTTCAGCAGCTTGTCCGACTTCGGCACCCGCTCCGCCGAGAGGACCACGGCCACGCGGAGCTGCACCTTCGCGAAGTCGTCGATGGTGATAATTCCGCCGTTTCCGCTGTCTTCGCCCGGATCCGCGCCCACGGCGGCGGCGGGCGGCGGGGGCGGAGTTGCGGGCAGCTGCGTGGCGGAAGCCGCCGGAGCGCTCTTGGCCTTCTCCGGGCCGCTGGTCGTTTCGGGTTCCACGTTCTTGATTGCCTCCTGTAAGCGCTTGCGATCGATGCGCGGGAAAATGGGCTGGGGCGCTTCCAGCGCCGCGCCGCCCTGCAGCACGCCCCACTGCCCGGCCTCTTCCCACGTGGTGGCCGGATCCAGCCCAAGCTGCCGCCGGAGCTCCGCGGCGGCTCGGGGCATAAATGGCGCCGTCCAGACCGAGACCACGCGCACCGCTTCCAGCGCGTGGTAAAGCACGCCGCCCAGCTCCTCTCGCCGGCCATTCTTCGCCAGCGTCCACGGCGCCCGGTCGTCCAGGTACTTATTGATCGCCCGAACGAACTCCCAGATGGCGCTCAGCGCGGACTGGAGGTCCAGGCGCTCCAGGAGGGTGCTCACCCGGCCGTGCGTCTCCGCCGCCAGATCGCGCAGGCGCGTCTCCGCTGCGGTCCGGGCGGGGAGCACGGCGCCGAAGTTCTGGTGGGTCATCGAGAGGGAGCGGTTCAGCGCGTTGCCGAGGTCATTCGCCAGGTCCCCGTTGAAGCGCTGGAGCAGCGACTGCCGCGCGAAGTTCCCGTCTTCACCGAACGGCATCTCCCGGAAGAGGAAGTAGCGGATCGCATCCACCGCAACCTCCTTCCGCGCCTGGGACAGCTCCGCCAGCCAATCCGCCAGTTTGAGCGGCTCGATGAAGTTGCCCAGCGTCTTGGACATCTTCGCGCCCTCGCTCATCCAGAAGCCGTGCCCGAATACCTTCCGGGGGATCTCCAGGCCGGCGGCCATCAGCATCGCCGGCCAGAGGGTGCAGTGGAACCGGACGTAGATGTCCTTCCCCACCAGGTGCAGGTCCGCCGGCCACCACTTCTCCAGCTCCGCCGCGTCGTCCGGGTAACCGACGGCAGTAATGTAGTTGATCAGCGCGTCGAACCAGACGTAGACCACCTGCGAGGGATCGCCCGGCACGGGGATGCCCCAGCCGGTGGCGGCGCGGCTGATGCAGACGTCCCGCAGGCCCTGCTTGACGAACTGGATCACCTCGTTGCGGCGGAACTCCGGCTGGAGAAACTCCGGGTGCCGCTCGATGTACTCCAGCAGGCGCTCTCCGTACCGGGACAGGGCAAAGAAATAGTTCGTCTCCTGCACCAGCTTCAGCGGAGGATGCTGCGGGACGGTGGGGCAGCGCCGCTCCCCACCCACCTCGGGCACCTCGTCCGAGGTATAGTACGTCTCGCACGACATGCAGTACCAGCCCTCGTAGGGACCCTGGTAGATGTCGCCGCGCTCCTGCAGTGTTTGCACGAACCGCTGGACCGCGCGCCGGTGCCGCTCCTCCGTGGTGCGGATGAAGACGTCGTACTCCACGTTCAGGTCCGCCCATGCCGCGCGGAAGCGCTCCGCCATCCCGTCCACGAACGGCTGCGGCTCCGTACCCTGCGCCAGGGCCGCCTGGGCCACCTTCGGCGCGTTCTCGTCCGTCCCGGTGAGGAAGAGGACCTCGGCTCCCCGCAGCCGATGGAACCGCGCCATGATATCCGCCGCTAGGGTGGTGTACGAGGTTCCCACGTGCGGGACGTCGTTCACGTAGTAGATGGGCGTGGTGATGTAGAAGCGCTGCGCCATACCGGGCTCACCCCAGATTCGTGCAAAAGACGCCGGGCAGCCGGCGTCTTCTTCTCTTACCACAAATCAGGCGTGACGGGAAGGCGCGCGGAGCGGTAAGCGGTCAGGCACACCCCGGAAGAGGCCGGGGCTCCAGCCGGTGCTCCACCACCGCTCCCGCCGCGCACTCCACCCGATAGGCGGCCGCGCCGGCGCGCGCGGTCACCACCTCCGCCAGCGTCGTTCCGACGAAGTGGAGAGCCACGTCGTCATCCACGCCGTAGCCGGCGGGAAAGCCGCCGCGGATCAGCTCATGATAGAGCGGGCGGCGCTGCACCTCGCCGTCGTAGTGCGGACAGTGGCTGCCAGGGAGAAACCCCAGCCCGTCGGGGAACGGAGCGAGCTGATTCACGTCGAACGAATCGGTGGTCCCACACTCGAACCAGCAGAGGGAGCCGGCGCTCCCGCCCGTGAGGATGACGCCCGCCTCCCAGGCTTCCCGCAAGACCGCGTCCACGCCGTGGACCCGCCAGACGGCCAGCATATCGGCGGTATTGCCGCCGCCCACCCAGAGGATGTCCTGGGCCAGCAGATAGCTGCGGATATCGGTCACCGTCCGGTGGAACAGCGCCAGGTGGGAGCGCTCCGTGCGCTCCGGCGGGAAGCGGGAGTACATGGTCAGCAGCGATTCGCTCGCGTCGCCGGTGGCCGTGGGGATGAATGCAACCCGCGCCCGCGGCTTTCCGGTCAGCTCCAGCAGGTATTCCGCAAGTGGGTGGGTCCGGCCGCGCGTGGGGCGGAGTCCGCCAAAAGGAACGATGTGGCGCTCGGGCATCACGCATCCTCGCTGGGAATTCACGGCGTCGGCGTGCCGCCGGGACGGCGAACGGTCTCGAGACCGGCGGGAGCGGCACGGCCCAACGGTAGACGGCGGGCGACACAGGCCTCCCGGCGGGAGCTAGCTCTCGCCGCGGTCACCCGTCCATTGTAGCGATTCGGGGAGCGATTCGGGGAGCGGTTCGGCACTCCCCGCGGCGTACTCCCCGGCACCACCGGGACGGGAGACGCGGACGATAGACCCTCCGCCCGGGCTGCCGTTCGGAGACGGGGCGGCCGGACCACCCCATTTGGGCGCGGACGCCGCGCGCTCGAGGCGGCGGAATCCGCCGTAACGCGGCCCGCGACGCCTGCTGCGGATCTGCGGCGCCGGCCGGTACTGCGATGGGTCCTCGGGATGGTGCGGCAGGTGGCTGCCGAGAAGGACGCGGCCACTACCGGAGCGGGCAGGGTGACCCGCCGGCTTCGCCGCTGACCGTGCCCGGCGCCCCTGCCCGCAACTCGGCTGGCGCCGAGGAGCCGATCTGAGCGCCGCAGTCCGTCCGGCTACACCCGAGCCGTCCGAACCGGCCGGGCGGCTTCCGGAGAGGGGAATGCCGGCCCGTATGACAAAGGGGGGCCGGAGATCCATCTCCAGCCCCCCTTAATTCTGCT
>CAYQDT010000392.1:0-4781 GCA_964416225.1 uncultured bacterium | reverse complement strand
GGCGGGCTCTCAGCGCTGGAGGAATTGCTGGGAGGGCTGCCCGTAACGTTCCCCGTGCCCGTCACCGTGGTGCAGCATCGGAGCGTGCAGTCGGGCTCCTCGATGCGCGCCACCCTGCAGCGCCATACGGCCCTGCGCGTGCGGGAACCGGATGACAAGGAAGCCCTGCTCCCCGGACGGGTCTACATCGCCCCGCCGGACTACCACCTGCTCATCGAGCGGGGCCACTTCGCGCTCTCCGTGGATGCGCCGGTGATGTATGCCCGGCCCTCCATCAACGTCCTGTTCGAGTCCGCGGCGGATGCCTACGGAGCGGGTGTGCTGGCCGTGGTCCTGACCGGCGCGAGTGCGGACGGCGCGAAGGGCGCCGCCTGGGTGAAGCGGTGCGGGGGACGCGTACTGGTGCAGGATCCCGCTACGGCGGAGTGCTCCGTCATGCCGCGCGCGGCCACTCTGGCAGCCACCCCGGACTGGATCCTCCCGATCGAGGCGATGGCCGCCTTCCTGGAGCGGATCTGCGCGTCCGACGTCGCGCGAGCCGGCATCCCGGGTCCGGCCGGCAGGGGCGCGGCGGACAGTGCGTCCCTGCGGACGGCGAAACTCGCGAGCCCGCCGCCGGCCGGTACGGACGGGAGGCCCCCCGGCGCCTCTGACGCCCGGCGTGAGGCCCGGCCGCAGTAACGCCTGCCGGCGGGTGCACGGCGCGCGAGCGGGAAGCCGGAAGGTCTCCGCAAACGGGCAGGCGCCTCCCGGCGTCACCCGGGCTGGTGACCGGGCGTTCCCGCCCATTTCGCACCGCGCGTCAGCAGCTTCCTGAACATTTCGTGCTCGCAGGCGGCCGCATCGTGACCCAGCGCCAGGTAGAAGACGCGGCCGCTTCCCCACGGCTTCGTCCAGACCACCGGGACCGCCGCGCCCTTCCAAAGCGCGGAGGCGAGCACCTGGACCCGCGGATCGTAGTCCAGAATGTACTGCTCGTCCGTAACGAAGAACTCGTCGATCCCTTCCGTGATCGGGTGCGTGTTGTCCACGACGCTGACCTGGTAGTTGCGGTACTTCGGATGGGTGACGAAGTGGCCGCCGACCATCGCGCGGTATTCCGGGCAGCCGCGAAAGGAGTCGGCGGCGGAGTGGATCCCCGCATACCCCTTTCCGGAAGCCACCCAGTGGAGCAGTCCGTTCTTTTGCGCATCGGAGATCTCGCCGATGGTGTAGTGGAAGACGAGCAGCTCGTAGGAATCCAGGCGCGTGAGGATGTCCAGGTCCTCTTCCACGTAGGTCACGTCGAACCCGCCGGCGCCCTCCAGCGCGGCGCGCGCGGCAGCGCCGACCCCTTTGAAGTCGTGGATCGCGCCTCCGGCGAAGACGAGGGTCTTGATTGAATCAGCCACGGGTGGTCTCTCCCATTCCGGCCGGGTCCCGCCGCGGCGGCGCCGGTCCGGATCCTATGGAGAGACGGTTCCCCCCGGGTTGGGAGCATCCCTGCGTCCGCAGCGGGAGGGGCACCGGAACCGGCGGAGGGGCCGCAGACGCGCGAAGGGGCACCCGCCCCGGGTGCCCCTCCTAGGCTCCATTCAATTGTCCACGGTGCCGGAGCTGGCCAGATGATCTGCTTCCGCAAACAACACGCGGCAGGGCCCAATTGCCCGCCCGTGGGCCAGGTCCGGCTAATCTGACCCGGGGGCCTGCGGCACTTCCTCGCGGCGCTTGCCCGACCGGCTCATCGGATCCCATCCACGATGAGCGCCCACGCTGGGGAAACGTCGGGGTGCGGGCGCGGAGTCGACCCGGCGGCCCGGAAACATCCAGCCGGTAATCGCTCAAGATAAGTAGTCAGGTGGCGTGCTTTCCATCATCGGCGCTCCAGTTCCACGATTCTCTCCGCGGGACCGACCCTCGCGGAAGGACACTCCCCCTTACCCAGGGCCGCTGCCGTTAAAACGGGCTCCGAGCCGGTTGGTGCGGGCGATCTACCGCGCACACCGGTGGAGAGCTGGACGGGTTTCTCACCGCGGAGACGCTGGGACACGAGGAGGGGCTGGGAAGCTCACCACGGGGCACGGAGGCATGGGGAGCGAGGGATGGCGGACTGGAGCGCGGGGAGGGCTGCTGGCCTTTCGCTGACGGAATGCGCTTGCTTTCCCACCCTTGCCCTCGCCATGCCCGCATCTCTTCCAGGTGGGGTGCGGATTCGTCCGGCAGTATCGGGGTTAGCGCGCGCCGGCGTGGGGCCGGGTTTGGCCGGGCCGGCTGACGCGGTAGTGATGGACCACCTCGGCGCGCTTCCAGAGGGTGTAGCCGAACCAGAGCCCGTAGAAGGCGATCAGAGCCAGACCCCCGAGCAGCGCCGCGAGCGGGTAGGAGTGGGTCACCTTCTGCGTCACCACCAGGAAATCGCCGCACATGCCGGGTGCCAGGAAGGCCATCGCGGCGGTGATCATCCGGCCGGAGAGCCGGTGAAAGTGGCGGGTGTCCTCGCCGCGTTCCGCGATGCGATGATAGGCCGCGGGGGTCATCAGCAGGAGGATGGCGATGGCCGTGAGACCGAGGCTGGCGAGGTGCAGGTAGACGGAGGGCGGGGGCAGCTTCTCGAACCCCTCCATCAGCATCGCCGCAAACTGAAAGCCCAGCAGCGCCTGAGCCCCGGGAAGCACCACGCGCGTCTCGGTGAGCGCCTGCCGGATCTTCTCGTCCAGCGGTATCTCCTCCACACAGCGGTCGGCCGCTTCCGGTTCGGCGCTCCCCTCTTCGTGTTCCATGAACCGCTCCAAACCTTGTTGATGCTGTCGCCGCACGTGTCGGCGGTGGCGGTGGCCCAGCCCATACCAGAGGAAAAGCGCCAGCAGCACGGCGGAGACTCCGCCGCCGACGCCTCCCACGGTACCCGCCACCTGCCGCACCGCCGTGAAGAAGTCGACGCCGAGCGCCAGCGCGAAGGGGACCAGCGCCCGTGAGACGGCCCAGGAGACAAACGAACGGAGCTCGGTGCTGACGCGGCCCTGCTCCACCGTGCGATGGTACGCGGCGGGCACCAGCAGGAGCGCGACGGACGCGAGCAGCATGCACAGCCCTCCGAGCCTGAGGTACTGAATCTCCGGAGGGAGCTGCTCGAACCGCTTCTGGAAGACATCCTGATACTGGAATCCGAGCAGCACCTGCGCGCCCAGCACCAGCGTGCGTGCCTCGTCCATTGCGGTTTTGATCTGGTCCTTCAGCTCCGCCACGTGCGTCGTTATCTCGTCCCGTCCCGGCTTAAAACTAGCTGAACGTACCCGGATCCGGCGAAATTCAGGCCTGAAGGAGTGGCGCGGCGGGGTGGCAAGAAGGGTCAGCGGCGCGACAGGCCTACGAGTGCCGGCCGGAGAGCCGGGCCGCGGTCCGCGAGGCACAACGCGCGGTCCGATCCGAAACGCGCGGCCCGGTCCTACCCGGGAATCCGGCGGGCGCCATGCCGGCCCGGCTTGAAGCCGGCGGGCCAGCGCGTGCCGTCCGTGTACGTCGCTTCCACCAGGTCCGCGCCGTGCAGGTCGGCCGCCGAGAGGTCCGTGTCCGCCAGCTGCGCGCGGCGGAGGTCCGCGCACCGCAGCCGGGTTCCGACCAGATATGCGCCGCGGAGATCGGCGTTGCGGAGGCAGGCCGCGTCCGCGTGCGCGTACTCCAGCTCCGCGCCGCGGAGATCGGCGCCGCAGAGGTTCGCGCAGCCGAGATCGGCTCCCGCCAGCGAGGCCTTTCGGAGATCGGCGCGGAAGAGTGTGGCCCGGGTCAGGTCGGCGCCGTCCAGGGTTGCACCGTCCAGCGCCAGGCCGGTCAGGTCTTGCTCGCGCAGCGAGGCGAATGGCAGGTGCGCCTCCCGCAGCGAATAGGCGCGCAGTAAGATCCGTCCGTCTGGTTCCCGCAGCTCGATCATCGGCCACTCCGGTCGATTAGCCACCGTTACAACTATCTTACCCGAAGGCTTCTTGCAGTGCGAGCGTGCTATTTATCTAAGTGTTAAAACTAGTTTAATTTATTCCGAACGAGGGCCGGGGAGGGGATCTCCGGCAGTTTTACCGAAAGCGTAGCGTCAGCGCATCCTGGCGGACGATCTCTTCGGCGCGGCTCAGCAGCGCCTCCGGATCCATCCGGACGCTGAGGCAGCGGCCCGTGAGGCGGTCGAAGCGGCCGGTGGCGAGCTGCACCGCCAGCTCCGCCGCCTTGGTGGGCGGGAGATCTCGGCCGGCCGTCAACCGTTCCGCGGTTTGGGGCATCCAGCGCTGTCCTTCGGGGCTCTCGAGCTGGAGTTCGGTGAGGCGGGTGCGGACCAGTCCCGGGCCCATTGCGAAGACGGCCACGTTTTTCCCTGACTGCCGCAGCTCCTCCGCGAGCGTTTCCGTGAGACGCATCACCGCGGCCTTACTGCTCGCGTAGCCGCTGCCGTACGGAAAGGGCGCTCCCGTTCCCCCGCCGATGACGTTGATGATCCGCCCCTCATCCCTCGCCACCATCCGGCGGGCGGCCGCGGCGCAGCAGTGGAACGTCCCCCGGAGGTTGACCGCCACGTCCCTCCACCAGCGGTCCGGGTCGACTTCCCAGACGGGACCGATGGCGGAGAAGCTTCCGGCATTGTTGACCAGCACGTCGAGCGCGCCCCACTCCGCGTCCACCCGCCGGAAGAGTGTCTCCACGGCAGCCGAATCCGTTACGTCCGCGGAGACCGCCAGCGCCGTGCCGCCAGAAGCGCCGATCTCCGCCGCCGCCCGGTCGATCTCGTCCGCAGAGCGCGCGACCAGCGCCACGCGCGC
>CAYQDT010000391.1:0-4785 GCA_964416225.1 uncultured bacterium | reverse complement strand
CGTCGAAACGAAGGGCGAGCTCCCCTTCAAGATCCTGATCCTGGCGGTGCGGCTTTCGGAGCGAGACCGGGCGGTCACGGGGCCATGGCAAGGCGTGCTGCACCCGGAGTGGCGCACCCGGCCGACGGTCCGGCCGGCGTATCGTCTCCCCGGCGAAGAGGCTCATAACTCCGAGCGGTGACGGCGGCGCGCCGTCGTCGCGGCCTGCCCCATCCTCGCGCCGTCCGCTCCCACGGAGAGGCGCCGGAGCCGATTCACTCCGGCGCCCCCGAAACGCGGCCTACTCCGCCTGGAGCACCCTGCTCCATCCATCGGTACGCGGCCGTCATCCGGCCTGCCCAACCACCGGACGATCAGATTCGCCGCTTACCCTACAGCGAGCAGCACAAACTGCAACAATCCCTGTTGACCCCGCGGAAAGGAGTTCGGCAGGAGTGGCAGTAGCAGCGAAGCCAGCACCCATATCGTCCCGGAGTGATCCGGCGAGCCAGGAAGCGCAGCGACTGAGCTGTCTCGTGAGCGTGGCGCAGGTAATCAATTCCAGCCTGGAGCTATCCCAGGTGCTGGAGCACATCCTGAGCCAGGCCTCGGACATCCTCCATGCCGAGAGCGGCTCCATCATGCTGATGGACGAGAGCACCCGCCAGCTGCGCGTGCTGGCCGCCCGCGGGCCCCGCGCCGAGGAGATCATGGGGCGCCACCAGGCCCTCGGAGAAGGGGTGGCGGGCTGGGTGGCCCAACACGGGAAGCCGCGCGTGCTGCATGGTAGGGCCTCTGACGCCTGCTTCCGCCGGGTCTGCGACCGGCTGGACATCCGGGACGCGCTCTGCGTGCCGCTGCGGGCGGAGGAGCAGGTACTCGGGGTGATCAGCCTCAACAACCGCCTGAGTGCGGCGTCCTTCACGGACGCCGATCTCGAGCTGTTGATCGCGATCTCCAACCAGGCGGCGCTGGCGATCCGGAACGCAAAGTCGTTCCACGAGATGCGCCGGCAGCGCCAGACGGTGGAGCGACTGCTCGAGGAGCTGACGCGTGCCCAGGAGCACGAGCGCTCCCGGATTGCGCTCCTGCTGCATGACGGTCCGGCGCAGACGATGTTTGCCGCGCTCCGGAATCTGGAAACGGTGCGGGCGCTGACGACCGGAAGCACCGGAGATCTGGATCACGCTCTCGTCGAGCTGGAGCACACGGTTCGGGCGGCGATCAGCGAGACCCGCGCGGTGATGGTGGACCTCCGGCCGCTCTGCCTGGACGATATCGGGCTGTTCTCCGCGCTCCGGCAGTATGGGGTCCAGTTCCAGACGCGCTCCGGGATCCGGACGCACGTGCAGCGGAAAGGGTTGGACCGGCGGCTGCCCGGGATGCTGGAGTCCTGCTTTTATCGCATCGCACAAGAAGCACTAACCAACGTGTGGAAACACTCGGGCGCACGAAACGCACGCGTCACGCTGAGCGTGGAGGAGACCAGCACCACGCTGGAGATCCACGACGATGGAAAAGGATTCGATCCGGATGAGGTGGCGGCCCGCAAGGACCAGCACCTCGGCATGATGTCGCTGAAAGATCGCGCGGAGCTGGCGGGTGGCGTACTCCACATCACCTGCGCGCCGGGCGAAGGAACCACGGTTCGAGTGTCGGCACCCACCACATCGCCGCTTGCGGCAGCGGGGTGACGGTCCGGGCAGTAGAGAGGACAGAGGAGAATGATCCGAGTAATTGTGGCGGACGACCACCACCTGGTGCGGGACGGCCTGGTGCGGCTGCTGGGACTCGCACCGGATATCCAGGTGGTCGGGGTGGCGGCGGACGGGGAAGAGGCCGTGGCGCTGGTGGAAAAGCTCCAGCCCCACGTGGCCCTGATCGACGTGCGGATGCCCGGGATCGGGGGAATCAGCGCGGCCCGGCAGATTGTGACGCGCTGGCCGGAGATCGGCGTCGTCCTCCTCACCATGCATGATGAGGAAGAAGTGATCTTCGACGGGATGGCCGCCGGCGCGCGGGCGTACCTGCTGAAAGATTGCAGCCACCAGGAGCTGGTGGAAACCCTGCGGGAAGTTGCGCGGGGCGGCGCCTATTTGCCGTCCGGCCCGCTCCGCAAGCTGCTGTGCGAGTTCCGGTACCTGCGTCAGAACCGGATTCCCTCCCAGGTGACCGTCTCCTGCGAGGTCCTCTCCCGGCGGGAGCTGGACGTGCTGGAGTGGGTGGTCCGGGGCTACAGCAATAAGCAGATCGCGCGGGAGCTGTGCATCGACGAGACGACGGTGAAGACCCACCTGCACCGCATCTTCGAGAAGCTGAACGTCCGGGACCGCACGCAGGCCGCCATCATGGCGCTGCAGCGGAACTGGTTCGTTCCGCCGCCGATGTAGGCGCCGGCGCGCGCTCGGCGGGCCAGCGGGGCGGGGCGGCCGGAGGATGGCGGTCTGCCCCGCTTCCGCGCGTCTCTCCCCGCAGTCCCCGCGCCTTGAGATTCAGCTCACGCCCTCGTCCGCCTGCTCGATGGCGGCGGGGCGCCGCTGCACGTCCCGAAGCCGCCGGACATCGAATTTCGGCCGGCGGTCAAAGCGGTAGATCCCGTTTTCTTCCGGATAGATGTCGGTGAGCTGCGTGTAGCAGTAGCCGAACATGTACGGGTTGTCCAGCAGGATCTCGCACGTGGCCTGGAAGCGGGCGTGGAAGTCCTCCACGGAGACCGGGTCCGAGCCGTAGCCCCAGCTCACCTTCCGGTCCTTCTGATTCTCCTCGGCGGATCGGATCGGTGCGTCGGGATTCCACTTAAAGCCGCCGAACTCGCTCACCCAGTACGGCTGGCCGCGCCACGGGATGGACCACGGCGCCTTCACCAGGCTGGGGCGGCCCGGGTCCGGGTTGGTCCAGGCGCGCCCTTCGGGCAGGCCGGAGTGCCGCTCCCGGAACCGCTCCAGACCCACCCGGAACTCCGTCTCGTAGATATAGTCGTGGCTGTCGTAGACATCGCTTTCCGGAACGCGATGCGCGTACCCGGAAGTGTCCAGGACGGGACGCGTCCCATCCATCGCCTTGGCGGCGAGGAACAGGGCGCGGGTGGCATCGTCCAGGTGCGTGATCCGGTCGTGAAGCGTCTGCGCCGTCTCGTTGAGCGGGCACCAGCCGATGATGCTGGGATGGGAGTAGTCCCGCTCCAGCGCCTCCAGCCACTGCGCGGCGTAGGTCACCCCGGGCTGTTGATGGTCGTGGTAAGGCCCCTGTCCACTGCAGCCCCAGTCCGCAAACTCGCCCCACACCAGGTACCCCAGCCGGTCCGCGTGGTAGAGGAACCGCTCCTCGAAGACCTTCTGATGCAGCCGCGCGCCGTTGAAGCCGGCTTCCAGCGCGAGCTCGATATCCCGAACCAGCGCTTCGTCCGAGGAGGCGGTCATCACCCCGTCCGGATAATAACCCTGGTCCAGCACCAGGCGCTGGAACACGGCCTCGCCGTTGATCCGGACGACCCGTCCGTCCAGCGAGACGCTGCGCAGGCCCGCGTAGCTGCGGGCCCGATCCACCACGCGCCCGCGCCGATCCAGCAGTTCCAGGACGATGTCGTAAAGGTGACCCTGTCCCGGGCCCCACAGCCGGACCCGCTCCTCAGGGATGGGAAGGTCCAGCCGGGGAGAGAGATCCAGATCCGCCCGGCATTCGGCACGGACGATCTCCCCGTCCCGATCGGAGAGGATCGCTCGGAGCCGGTAGCCCGCCTGGTTGCCGGTGAGCCGCTGCTCCACGCGCAGGGTCCGGTTGGCGAGGTCGGGCGTGAGCCGCGGGCGGCGCAGCGCGCAGGCAGGCACCGGCTCCAGCCACACCGTCTGCCAGATCCCGGTGGTGCGGGTGTAGAAGCAGGAATACGGGGCGTACTGCGTCGCCTGCTTGCCGCGGGGCTGCGAGCTCCGGTTCGGATCCCGGGCACGGAGCACGATCACGGCCGTCTCGCCCGGACAGGCCAGGCCCCGCAGCTCGACCGTAAAGGGCGTGAATCCGCCCCGGTGGCGGCCCGCCTCGACCCCGTTGACCCAGACGGTGGCGTCATAGTCCACCGCCTGGAAGTGCAGCAGCACCTCCCGCCCCGCCCACTCCTTCGGAATGGGGACCTCCCGCCGGTACCACACCACCGGCATAAAGTCCGGATCACCAATTCCCGAGAGCGGTGACTCCGGGCAGAACGGGACGATGATGCGCTGCTGGAGCGACCGCGCCAGCAGTCCCCGTTCCACGCCGCTGTCGCCGGGATCGGTCTCGAACTCCCACTCGCCGTTCAGGCAGAGCCACTCGTCGCGCACAAATTGGGGGCGGGGATACTCGGGACGTGGAATCAGGGGGGAGGCGGTCATAGATCGCTCGGCTCACTCACGCCGGCTGTCTCGGCCGAACTCCAGTGCCGGCGGCACGGGCATGTCCGGCTGCTACGACTTGTTGTATCGCGGGAGAGGGGAGCGGGAGGGGAGAGCGGACCCCGCCGCACAGGGGACCGGGGCTAGGGTGTGATTACCTCCTACGGTAATTCAGCCCATTCCAGGTGCGTGTCCCCTTTGGTGCAGCCTCCGGGAGAGGCTCCTGCCAGACATGGCTACCGTACTTCGTAATCACACCCCCGGGGCTATCGGGCCGAGATTGGCCGGGCAGCCCGGGGGTGGGAGGACGCGCTATGATCCGAGGCTGCGGACGCCCGCGCCGACGCCGGGAACGCGAGACACCGGTCGCGTTCCGTTGGTCAGGGGTCGACCGGCTGCTGGCATCGCCGCGTTATGGAGAGCGCTGGGGCCGCCATTG
>CAYQDT010000390.1:0-4792 GCA_964416225.1 uncultured bacterium | reverse complement strand
GTCGCTCTGACGGCCCGCAAAAGCTTTCGGGCCTAACGCTCCCGCTGGGGCGTGCGGCCTCCGCCGGGTGCCCGCGAGGGGAGGGGGCTTTTGGTGCCGGCCGGGCGTACACGGGTGGGGAGGAGCGCTGTCGAGCCACGCCCCCCGCTGGGGGCGTCACAGTTTTCTGCCGCCTTTGGCGGCTGGGGTATGGAGTTCCACTCCGTTCGTGGAGAGCGGTTGAGGCGTCACCGGGTTTTGCCGCCTGGCGGCGGCTGGGGGTGTGACCGATTTTGCCGCCAGAGACGGCTGGGTAGTTGGCGCCTCCGGCGGGTGGAGAGGTGGCCGGGTACTGGGTTGGGAACTGGGCTGGGAACGGGCCGGATCTGTTTCGGAAGGAGCAACGCAGCCATGGAAGAGGCGCTTCGGAGGTTGGGAAGCGAGGACGTGCAGGCACGCTGGCACGACGTGCGGCGCCTCGGTATCACCCCGGGACCGGAGGCCCTGGCGGCGCTGATCCGCCGGATGGAGGACCCGGATCCGGATCTCCGAGGCGGCGCGGCCGTTATTCTGGGGCAGCGGGACGAACCGGAGGCGCTGGACGTGCTCCTGGAACACCTGCGCTCCGATCCAAACAGTCCCGTCCGCGCCTGCTGCGCGGCGGCGCTCGAATCGTTCGCCGAGATCTGTCCCCGGCAGCCGGTGCTGGACGCTCTCCGAGACCCTGATCCGGAAGTCCGCCGGGCCGCTTCCGGAGTGGTGAGCGCCTGGGGAGCGGAGGCCGCCCTCCCGGCGCTCCGGCCGCTGCTCGAAGACCCATCGTGGGGCGTACGCTATGCCGCGAGTCTCGCGCTGGCAGACCTGGGAGAGCGGAGCGCGGCGCTGGAAGCGGCGCTGGAGGAGCTGCTGCGCGCGCCGGAGCAGCGGGGGCGGTTCGATTCGCCGGATCGGCTGGTGACGGCGCTGGAGCAACTGCGGTCTCCGGCCACCGGCACCGGCCCGGACCGGGAGGAGCAGATCCGGATCATCGCGCTGGAACGGGCGCGGAGCAACCTGGGTGCCCCGGACGACGCGGTCCGCCGGAGCGCGGTCATGGCGATCAACCAGCTCGGAGGCCCGGCGGAGTTCCCGCTCCTGATCCCGCTGCTGGATGATCCCTCCTCCCAGGTCCGCGCCGTCAGCGCCCTGGCGCTCGGCTCGCACAGCGTGCCCGCCGCGCTTGCGGGTCTGCTGGATCGTCTGCGGTATGATCCATCGCGGCATGTGCGGCGGACCACCGTCGTCTTCCTCGGCTTCTTCAGCTCCTTCAGCTCCTTCGCGGCCGACGCGGTGCTGGAGGCGCTGCTGGGCGTGCTGCACGATCCCGACCCGCTGGTGCGGTCCGGCGCATGCGCTTCCTTGGGACACTCCGCGGACGCGCGCGCCATTCCCGGACTCCTTTCCCTGCTGGAAGAGCCGGAGCTGGAGTGGAACCTGCGGCATAGCGCCTGCATGGCGCTGGTGAGGCTCCGGGCCGCCGACGCCCGGCTGGTCGCGGCGCTCGAGCGCCTTGCGGGCGAGCCTGAAGCCGCGGAGAGCGACCTTCAAACGGAGGAGATCCGGTACCTCATGGCGACCTGTCCGCCGGAGCCGGGCGAGCCGGATCCGGAGGGCGATCAGCGGCTGCTCAAGACGGGAGAGCTGCTCGAGGAGGCGCGGCGGCTCCTCGGGTCCGCCCGCGGGGAGCGGGACGCGAGGGCGGAGTGAGCGCAGCGCGCGGACGTCTTTCACCCAGCCGAACCGCTCCGCCGCGCGCTATCGAACGCCTTCCGGGTGCAGGCTCATCATGCAGCATCCGGGTGGGGGTGCCTCCGCCTTGACGGAGGCCGTGCAGCCGGCCGGCCCGTGCGAGGGTGCTCCAGTCACGACGCGGGCAGGGCGAGGAGGGCGTCGACCACCTCGGCCAGGGTATTGCCCCGGACATCCGGCGGCGACATCGCCGCTGAGAAGCGCTGGTCCTGCCGGCGCACCCAGCCGGCGAGCAGTCCCGCCTGCTTCGCGCCGTGGACGTCCCAGGCGTGGGCCGCGATCAGAGCCACTCGGCCCGGCTCGCAGCGCGCGGCAGTCGCCGCGTGGAGGTACACCGCCCGGTGCGGCTTCCAGTGACGGACCTCATCGATGGAAAGCGACTTCTCGATGAGGCCCTGGAGTCCCGCCCGCGCCAGCAGCCGGGCGGTGTTCTCCGCCGAGCCGTTCGTCAGCGTCACGATCCGGATGCCGGCCCGGTGCAGCCGCTCCAGTGCGGGGCGGACGTCCCCGTGAGCCGGAAGCTCCGCGAAGGCGGAGAGCACGCGGGCCACTCGGGTGCTCTCGGGCTCGACCCCATGACCAGCCAGGGTGACCTCCAGGCTCGCCGACGCGACGTCGGAGAAGGGCCGGTAGGTCTGTGCGACCTCCAGCGCAAAGGCATCCCGCAGGAGCTGCGCGAAGAAGACGGGCAGCGCGTCGGCCGGCAGCCCCACCTCGCGGAACCGCTCCCGCACCGGATCCAGCGAAAAGAGCGTCTCGATGACGTCGAACGCGACGACCAGCGGACGGACAGACATGGCGCCCTCCTTCGCTAAACCCGGGCTCCGCGCGGCCGCAAGGGCCGTCAGACCGACCCCACCGAGCAGAGCGCGGCGAGACACGCGCAACGTCGGCATCCGGTGTGACACATCCACCTCACCGTAGATCGTCATCTCGGCGGGCGGTCCCCGCCTGGGCGTGGTGCATCCCGCGGCGGTTCTACCCGGCCTCAGGCCGTGTCGAACCTGAATCGAGGTAGGTTGCGCCTGCCAAGTTTCTGGGTAAACCAGATGAAATCGCGGCCCGCCCGCACGATAACGGGCCATGGACCGGAGACGGCCGGGGAAGAGGACCGGTCCGGTATCGTCGACCGCGACGGGGCGGCATCGAGGCGCGGCGGCCGGGCAGGCTCTGGGAAGCAGCAGCTACCAGTTCCGGAGCGCGAGGGAGGCGATGGACCCAGAGCAAGTGCGCGAGGATCTGCGGCACGGCCAGTCGGACAATTTACAGCGACGCCGCGCGAGCATCGCCAATCGTTCATCGGGATGGCGACGATGGGCCTCACCAGCCTGCTGCCGACCGGCCTCGTCAGACATCTGCCCGCCCCGCCCATCGAGGGCTTCCACTCCGATCAGATCAATCTCTCCGACACCGCCTTCCAGTTCGGCACGCCCGACGGAACACTCGGGGTCGCCAGCTTCGCGGCCAACCTCCCGCTGGCGGCATTCGGAGGTGCGGAGCGTGCCGCGGAGCAGCCCTGGGTCCCGCTGGCGGCGATGGGTAAAGCCGCCGTTGACGTGGTGGTCTCCGGCTGGTACCTCTATCAGATGCCGGCGAAGGAGAAAGCCTGGGGTCCCTACTGCATCACCGCCGCCCTGGCCAGCCTCGGCATTCTGGCCCTCACGCTGCCGGAAGCATGGCGGGCCGCAACTGCGCCGACGGAGCCCATTGGCCCCGGCGGGGAGCGGTTGCTAACGGAAGCCGCGGCAGGCACGGGCTACCCGCCGCGTGAGGCGGACCGAGGAGGCGCCCCGGAGCGGGCAGCGGCCGTCGACTGCAGTGACAGGAGCCGGGGCCGCCCGTAGTACCGGACATGGCCGGCGAGCGGGGAGGCGCCGAGAGCCCCGAAGCTCGAGAGATTCACTTTCGGGCGCATCAGGGAGTGGGAACCTGGAACACGCTCACACGGAGGGTGCGCCGGGAGGCAGCCCGCACGTCCGGGTCCCGGCAGGCCCACCACCACCTGAGGAGGATTTGCGATGAGAAGACCGCAGCTTGGGAAGGCCTGGATGGCTGGACTGGGCGCCCTGGCGCTCGCGATCGGCGCCTGGGCGGCGAACGCTCCGCCGCCGATGGGGCACCCGCACATGCCCGTGGCGCCCGCCGCGCAGAGGCTCCACAGCGAGCTGGAGAAAGTCTCCGGAGCGGCCGCCCGGAAGGGGAACTACACCTGCTGCATCACTCCGCCCTGCGAGTTCTGCGCCGTCCACATGGCCATGTGCCCCTGCGGCAAAAACCTCGCCGCGGGTAAGGGCGTCTGCCGGGAGTGCAAGGGCGGCTGGGACGTGGGTGAGGGCCGGGTCCAGGGCGTGAAGCCGGAAGACGTGAAAGGGATGTCCGCCAAGGAAGTGATGGGCATGATGGGCGGACACGGCGGGATGCACGGTAAGGGCAAAGGCAAGATGTAAGGCTGTCGGCCGGGTGCGGCCGTGGAACGACCGTCGCTGCCGTGCCCGGTCGCACCCGCACCGTTCCGCGGTGATGTCCGCCAATCGTTGGAGGTGTCGCTATGCCCTGGCCGGAGATCCACGGGGCGCTAACTCACTTTCCGGTGGCCCTGCTGATCACCGCCTGCGTCTTCGACGTTGCGGCGGTCCTCCTCCACAAGCCGCAGGGACGGATGATCAGCTTCTGGCTGCTCGTCGCCGCGGTGGTGATGGCGGTGCCGTCGCTGGTCGCCGGATGGATGACCGGCGACCAGCTCTTCGCGCCGAAGGGGCACCCGGCGCCGCAGCCGCCCGGGATCTTCGTCCTCCATCGGGGCGCAGCATTCGCGACCTCCGGGATCGCGCTCGCGCTGCTGGCCTGGAGGGTGAAGGCACGCGACCAGTTCACCGGCGGCGCGCTGGCCGCGTCTGTCGTGCTCATGTGTCTCGCGGGCGCTGGCGCGAGCTGTACCGGCTTCCTGGGTGGGAGGATGCTCTTCGGGAGCCAGGCGCAGATGACGGGCCACGGACATCAGGAAGGCGGAGCGGAGCACGGAGAC
>CAYQDT010000389.1:0-4793 GCA_964416225.1 uncultured bacterium | reverse complement strand
GGAGCGCAGCGCGCCCGCCCGCTGCGAAGCGGCGACGCTGGTCGGATCCAGTCCGAGCGCCACGGCGTACTGTCCGGCCGCATCCTCCAGCCGGCCCTCGCGCTCGAACACCTCCCCGAGCGCCAGGTGCGCGTCCGCGCTGGCGGGAGTGAGAGCGATCGCGGCCTGTGCCGCGAGCAGCGCCTCCTCCGGGGAGTCCTGGTGCAGCAAGGCGCGGGCCTGGATGACGAGTTGGGCGGCGCCCTGCTCGTCCTGCTCGGGAGCCGCCGCGACCACCGGTGCACCCCCTCCCCGCACGCGGGTGCCGCAGTCCGCGCAGAAGTTGGCGTCGTCTCCGGCCTGGATATTGCACTGTGGGCAAATCATGCGGGCTTTTCCTCTCGCCTAAGTTGACGCCCCACCCCGGCCCCGGAGTTCCGTCCGGAGCCTTCGGACCTGCACACCCCGGCTCGGGAGATTACGGGATCACCTTGAGCAGCGGGTATTCCACAAAGCCTTCGGCGCCGGCGCGCTTCAACTGCGGAACGAGGTCTCGCGCCGTCCGCTCGGGGACAATCGTCTCCACCGCCACCCATTCACCATCCGCCAGTGAAGAGATGGTCGGACGCTTCATGGCGGGGAGCAGGGCGACCACCGCATCCAGATTGCCGCGCGGCGCGTTCATCTTCAGGCCAACCATCCCGTCCGCATCGAGCGCACCGCGGAGCAGCAGGATCACGCTCTCCATCTTCTCGCGCTTCCACTCATCCCCATGGCTTTCCCGGTTGGCGATCCACCGGGTGGTGCTTTCCAGGAGCGTGTCGAGGATCTTGAGGCGGTGAGCCCGGAGCGTGCTGCCGGTCTCAGTCCCCTCGACGATGGCATCCACCAGATACGGGACCTTTACTTCCGTCGCACCCCAACTGAACTCCACCTGGGCCTGCACACCGTGCGCCTGCAGGTACTTTCGGGTTACGTTAACCAGCTCCGTGGCGATGCGCTTGCCCTGGAGATCTTGCACGGAATGGATGCCGGAATCTTCCGGTACCGCGAGCACCCAGCGGTACGGCCGCGTCGTGGCCTTCGAATAGACCAGCTCGGCCATGTCGACGACGTCCACGTCGCATTCCACCACGTTGTCCCAGCCGGTGAGCCCGCAGTCGAGGACCCCTTCCGCAACGTACCGTGGAATCTCCTGCGCGCGGAGCAGCGTCGGCTCCAGCTCGGGGTCATCCACGGTGGGATAGTAGGAGCGACTGCTGACCGAGAACGTGAAGCCGGCGCGTTTGAACAGGCTAAGCGTGGCTTCCTGAAGGCTCCCCTTGGGGATCCCGATGCGCAACACCCTGGAAATGGCGATACCCTCTCTTTCCATGTGTGGAGATAAACCTGACCCCGGATCCAGCCGGTTTCGCCGCTGTGCGTGGCCGAAGGCGGGCAGCGGACCCGGTACGAGGGCATCTCCGATTATAGTGGCTGGCTGGATCACAAGCAAGAAACGCCCGTTCGCTTACACACAGCGCGACCCACCTCTCGCGAGGTGGGTCGTATGCACGCCGCCGGGGGACGGAGCTGTTAGTCGGTCAGCTTCCGGGCGGTCTCCTCGAAGCGATCCATCCCGCGCTGAATGTTCTCCATGCTCGTGGCATAGGAGAGGCGGATGTTTTGTGTCACGCCGAACCCGCTTCCGGGCACCACCGCGATCTTCGCTTCGTTCAGCAGCAGCTCCGCCAGCGCATCGCCGTCAGGGCAGGCGCCGCGGCACAGGCCGCTCACGTTCGGCAGCACGTAAAAAGCGCCGTCGGGCCGGACGCAGCTGACGCCCGGAATCTGGTTCAAGCGGTCGACGATGTAGTCCCGCCGCTGCTCAAACGCCTGGCGCATCGTCTCCACACACTCCTGGGGCCCGCACAGCGCGGCCACCCCGCCCGCCTGGGCAAAGCTGACGGGGTTGCTGGTGCTCTGGTCCTGGATTCTGCCGACTGCCGCCACGATCTGCTCATCCGCGGCCAGCCATCCCAGCCTCCAGCCGGTCATTGAGTACGCCTTGGAGAAGCCGTTCACCAGCAGTGTTCGCGCCTGGACTTCCGGACCGAACGACGCGATGCTCATGTGCTCCCGGCCGTACGTCAGATGCTCATAGATCTCATCGCTCAGGACGAGGAGGTCTTTCTCCACCGCCAGCTCCGCGATCCGCTTCAGCTCCCGGGAGTCGATCACGGCCCCGGATGGGTTACTCGGGGAATTGACGACGATGATCCGGGTTTTCGAAGTTACAGCCGCGCGGATCGCGTCCGCCGTGACCCGGAAGCCGTGGGACTCGGGAGCGTCCACGAAGACCGGTTTTCCACCCGCGAGCTTAACCTGCTCGGGGTAGGAGACCCAGTAGGGAACGGGGATGATCACCTCGTCTCCGGGATCCAGGAGCGCCTGAAAGAGGTTGTAAATGGTGTGCTTGGCGCCGATGGAGACGATGATCTGCGCGGGCCGGTAATCGAGCTGGTTCTCCCGCTGCAGCTTCTCACAGATGGCCGCCTTGAGCTGCGGGGTGCCCGAAGAGGGCGTGTACTTCGTCTGACCGGCTTCCAGCGCCTGGATGGCCGCCTGCTTGATGTGCTCGGGCGTGTCGAAGTCCGGCTCGCCCGCACCGAAGCCAATGACATCCACGCCCTGCGCTTTCAGTGCGTTGGCCTTGGCGGTAATCGCAAGCGTGGGAGATGGTGCGGCGTTGCGGGCGCGCTCGGACAACCGGGACATCAGCTCAACTCCATAGGACGGATCAAACGGGTGCGCATCGGACGGAGACGCAGCCGCGTCGAAAGCGGCGCGGCGGGACGTCGCGGATATTGTGTCACAGTCGCGGCCGAATAAGCACCGCTTCCCCGGTGCGCCGGCTACTTTTGGCTGCGTCCAGTCGCGCCATTCCGGTCCGCATGGAGCGTGAACTGATCGATCACCGCCCCGTCCGGCTCGACCGCGCGGAGCGAGAGCTGAGCGCCGTTCACCGTGATCTCGCAGTCATGGTAGGCGGATTTTGCCACCCGGGTGAACGGCGTGTCCAGCTTGACGGGGTACAGCGGCGCGCCTCCGCCGCCGGACACCACGTAGTGAATTCCGTCCGGCGCGACGTGGTGCTGGTAGGTGTGGTCGTGGCCGTTGATGACCAACTGCACCCGACCGGCTTCGAACAGCGGCTCCAGGCGGCGCCGGAGCAGCACCGATACCGCGCGGCGCGAGGGCATGGCGACGCAGGTGTACGGCGTGTGGTGAAACGTCACGATCCGCCAGACGGCGCGCTGGTTCGCGGCCAGGTCTTCCCGAAGCCACCGCTCCTGCGCGGCGAACTCCGGCTCCGGACGGTTGCTGTCCAGCACCACGAAGTGCGTGTTTCCGTAGTCAAACGAATAGTCGCGCGGCGCGTCGAAGTACCGGAAGTACGGCGCGCCGTTCCGCTCGTGGTTCCCCAGCGCGGGGAAATACGGCACGTTCCGCATGAGCGTCTCTGCGGTGTGGAAGAACACGGTCCACTGCGCTTCATTCGTCCCATCCTGCACCAGATCGCCTGATTGCAGCACGAACTCCGGATGGAACTGGGCCATGCGGGCGAGGACCGCGGCGTGGGCGTCCGCGTTCGTGCGGGTGTCGCCGTACGCAATGAACTTGAACGGCTGCCGCGGAGTCGCCGCCGTGATGAAGGTTCCCTCACGCGTCTCCCCGCTGCAGGTAACGCGGTAGTGGTACCGGGTATGCGGCTTGAGGCCGCTCAACTGGACCCGGTGGTACTGTGCCGGGGCGCTTTCCGAAACCGTCGACTCGCTCGCAACCGGCCCGCTCTCTCCGGCGGCAAAGGCGACCTTGCCGGCGCTTTTCGTGTCCGTGACCCATCGCACGATGATCCCGGTGGTGGTCGGCCGCTGCAGATACGGCCCCTTGCTGATCCCGGCGGCGCCGTGGGCGCACGGCGCATCGGCTAGGGGGAGCACGGCCGTCAGTCCGGCAAGCAGCAGGCGGGCAGCGGAAACCATCCGGCGGTCCATCAATGGTGCCTCAAGGGGAAATGCGGCGGCGCCGGGGCAAGCCGCGGCGGACAGGGGGCCGATCGTGACATGCATCCATGGCGGCCGGCGTCTCCGCAGGCGCTGCACTCGTTGCGTCCCGGCCGGCGCAGCGTGAAGGTGCCGGCCGGAGCAGCGGTGGCGGGGGTGCCACGCCGTCAGCGCGCGTCGGGAACGCCGGCCAGAACGAGCGTGGCGTTGTGACCGCCGAAGCCAAAGCTGTTCGAGAGCGCGATGCGAACGCTCCGTTCTCGCTTCGCGTGCGGCACGTAGTCGAGGTCACATTCCTCGTCCGGCTGGTCGAGGTTGATCGTCGGCGGAACCCAGCCGTCCCGGATTGCCTGCACGCAGAACATCGCCTCGATCGCGCCGGCGGCCCCCAGCATGTGTCCCGTCATCGACTTCGTGCTGCTCATCGGTACGCGATAGGCGTACTCGCCAAACGTCTGCTTGACGGCCGCCGTTTCATTGCGATCGTTCGGGCCCGTCGACGTGCCGTGGGCGTTGATGTAATCGATCTCCGCGGGCCCGACTCCGGCGTCGCGCAGCGCGGCCTGCATGGCGCGTACCGCGCCCGCACCGCCGGGCGCCGGCATCGTGATGTGATAGGCATCCGCGCTCATCCCATAGCCGGCTACTTCGGCCAGGATCTGCGCGCCGCGCGCCCGCGCGTGCTCGAGCTCCTCGAGCACCAGGACCGCCGCCCCCTCCCCGATGACGAAGCCGTCCCGGTCTGTCTCGAAGGGCCTGCTCGCACGC
>CAYQDT010000388.1:0-4793 GCA_964416225.1 uncultured bacterium | reverse complement strand
ACTTGCCGTCGACCGCAAAGAAGTGGTCATTGGTCGGCGCCACGCGGCTGATCATCGACTGGTAGTAGTCCGCGTACCGGCCATACACGGCCGCCGCCAGCGCGGCCGCCGCGCTCACCTCGGCCGGATGGCCGATCAGCTCGATGAAGTCCACAACGGCCCGCTCGACCGGCTTCCTCCGGTCGCCTTCCGCCCGCCCCATCCGGAGCGCGAGGTCCCACTGGCGGTTTGCCTGCGAGAACATCGGATCACTATCGAGTACCATGCGGACCACCGACGCCAGGCCGCCCATCTCCTCCTCGGTGAGGTCCAGTCCCAGCCGGCCTGCCACGGAGCGGGCGATATCGACCGTCCGGAGCGGCTCGCTGGACTGGAGGATGATGTCCAGGGTGGCTGTGCGAAGAGTGTCCAATGCGCGGGCCCGAAGGCGGTCCTCACCACCGGCGCCCGGAGCGCGTGTCGCTTCCACTGTCATCGTGCTTTTGCTCGTATTAGATGAATGAACCGCAAAATCTGAAGCACCGGCGAGGCAGGGCGCTGCTGGAACAACGCAGCAGCGCTCCGCCGAGAGTGCGATCCGTAACAGCTCTATTTATCACGCCTAGCGCCTGATCGTCCTATCGATCGCGCCGGCGAGCGGGGGAAGCCGCGCGCTGCCTTCCCGGTCCCCGGCCTTCCACCGGAGGCCGGTCTAGCTCACGACCCCGATCTGCAGCAGCCCCGGATGCCGCCGGGGCGGACGGTGGAGCAGCCGGACGGCACGCGCCTCGAGATCGTACGCGGAGGAGCCGGTGACAACCGCCTCGATGAAGTCGCCGGGCCGGGTATCCGGCAGCGACGCCAGATCCAGCCGGGTCTCCCCATCGATCTCCGGTGCCTGCCCGGGGTGGCGCCCGGTACCCCGCGCACCGTCGACCTCCTCGACCAGTACTTCCAGCGTCCGGCCGACCCAGCGCCGCTGGCGCTCCGTGCTGATCGCCTGCTGGAGCTCCATCAGCCGGTCATGGCGGCGCTTGCTCACGCGGCGCGGCACCTGCGCACCTCGCTCGGCGGCGGCACTGCCTTCCTCCGGGGAATACTGGAACACGCCCACCCAGTCCAGCCGTGACTGCCGAAGAAACTCAAGGGCCTCCTCGAAGTGCGCCTCCGTCTCTCCGGGAAAGCCGACGATGAACGTCGAGCGGATCGATACCTCCGGGCAGGCCTCGCGCAGGCGGGTCAGCATGGGGGTGTATTCCGCCGCGCCCCCGGGCCGGTTCATGGAGCGAACCACTTCCGTCGAGGCGTGCTGGAGCGGCATGTCCACGTACTTGCAGACCTTCGGCAGCTCCGCGATCGCGCGGAGGACGGGCTCCGCATGCCGGTCGGGAAAGAGGTACATCACCCGGATCCAGCGGAGATCGGGGATCGCGTTGAGGCGTTCGAGAAGCTCCGCGAGGTAATGACCACCCAGGTCCACGCCGTAGCGCGTCGGATCCTGCCCAATGAGGATCAGCTCCCGCGTTCCCTGCGCGACGAGGACTTCCGCTTCCCGGACCAGCGCATCGATCGGGCGGCTGACCATCGAGCCGCGGATCTGCGGGATGACGCAGAAGGCGCACTTGCGATCGCAGCCTTCGGAGATCTTGAGATAGGCGGAGTGGGTAGGGCCCGTCTGGTAGCGCAGCCCGTATCCCTCGAAGCCGGCGCTCGGGCCGTTCAGGACGGCCGCGCGCTCGCCCGCCAGTACCCGCCGGACGACGTCCGGCAGCACGTGCCCCTGGCCGACCCCGATAAAGCCATCGACCTCCGGCAGCGCGTCGGCGGCGTCCGCACCGTAGCGCTGCGTCATACATCCCGCGGCGACCACCGCCCGGACCTTGCCGGACTGCTTCCGCCCGGCCACCTCCAGGAGGGTATCCACCGACTCCTGCGCCGACGCCTGCAGAAAGCCGCAGGTGTTCACCACCACGACGTCCGCACCGTCGACGTCCGGCGTCAATTCATAGCCCTCGCGCTCTAGATGCCCGAGCATGACCTCCGCGTCGACCAGGTTTTTCGGGCATCCCAGGTTGATGAGCGCTACTTTCGCCGCCATGCGCCTCGCTTCTGTCCGGACCGTGCCCGGCACCGCTCTCGGCAAATCTACTCTGCCGGATTCGTGAACCCGCACATTATAAAGTTCGCACCGCGCACCGTCAACGCGGGGAGGACCGTGGCGGCCGCGGAGCCGCTGCGCGCTTCCCGCCCGCGCGAGCGATGCGGCACACCGCGCCGACCTCCGGCGCGCTCCCTGGCGGAGCGCCTGCTGCTGGAGCGGCGGGTCGCCGGGATGCCGCCGGGGCCGGCAACCGGGGCCGCGCACCGGCGGGAGCGGGGAAGGCGGGGTGCGGTGGCCGCGGCGCGGCTCTCGGTAAAGCGGGGGAAGCCCCGGGGAAGAAAGGGCTCCCTTCAGGAAACGCGGGCACCCCGGAGCTTCGGCAGCGGCCGGTTACCGCGTCCTTCCGTCGCCCCGCTCGTGCACCATCGGGACCGGGAGGCGCGCCTGGCGGAGCTGCTCCAACTCGTTCTGCATCTCATTCATCTGCTCGAGCAGGTTGAGGATAACCTCCACGCCCGCCAGATTCACCCCCATGTCCTGGGTCAGGCGCTGGATCTGCCGGAGCCGCTCGATGTCATCATCACTGTAAAGCCGGTTGCTGCCGCGCCGCGCCGGTTTCACCAGTCCCACGCGCTCATACAGGCGCAGCGTCTGCGGGTGCATCCCCACGCGCGCCGCCGCGATGCTGATCACGTAGGCCGGCTCCCTGTTCTGGTTCGACATTGCCGTCTTTCTCCCACCGGAGCTCTACCGCGCGTCGCCCGCCGGGCAGGCGGACCGACTGCTACTTTCCCGCCAGGATCCGCTCGCGCGGGTTCTCGCGGCGCAGCTCCTGGAGCTGCTCAATCAGCTTCCGTTCTTCCTCGGTCAGGTTCTTCGGAACGGTGATCTTGGTTCTCGCGTACAGGTTTCCGGCGCCGCCGGACCGCCGGGGCATCCCCTGGCCCGTCAGCCGGAGCTGCTGGCCGCTCTGCACCCCGGGCGGAACTCGCATGGTGACCTTGCCGGTCATCGTCGGCACCTGCACCTCGCCGCCGAGGGCCGCCTCCGCGAACGTGACCGGAAGATCCACGTACAGATCCTCACCCTTCCGCTCGAAAATCCGGTGCGCCTTGAGCTTGATGAGCAGGTAGAGATCGCCCGCCGGTGCCCCGTTCACGCCGGGGTTGCCCTGTCCGGCCACCCGAAGCCGGTTTCCTTCATCCACGCCCTTGGGAATGGTGACGGTCACCGAGCGAGGCCGCTCCACGATTCCGCTCCCGCCGCACGTATGACACGCCTGGGTCGGAACCTTTCCGGTGCCGTGGCACCGGTCACACACGTCGTTGCCGATGCTGAAGCCGCCCCACGACATTCCGCGCCCGGAGCCGCTGCACTGGGGGCACGACTCCGTGCGGGAGCCGGGCTCCGCACCCGTCCCGTGACAGGTGGGGCAGGTGTCCGGCGCGGTAATGCTCAGGCGCCGCTCGCCGCCCGAGTACGCCTCCTCGAGCGTGATCTCGATCTCGTACTGGAGGTCCTCACCGCGCGCCGAGGCCCGCCGGCCGGTAGCGGGGCCGCCTCCGGCGCCGCCGCGGAACAGGTTTCCGAACAGATCGCCGAGGTCGGCTCCCCCGAAGTTAAAATCGAATCCACCGGCGCCGCCGGGAGCGCCCCCGCCGGTATGGTAGCCCGTCCCAGCGTTCGGTCCGCCCCCGTTGCCCGCGAACTGCCAGTTACTGCCGAAGGCGTCGTACTGCTTCCGCTTCTCCGGATCGCTGAGGACCTCGTACGCTTCCTGGATGTCCTTGAACCGCTCTTCCGCCTGCTTATCGCCCGGGTTCACATCCGGATGAGATTTGCGGGCAAGCTTCCGGTAAGCCGATTTGATCTCTTTGTCCGTCGCGGTTCGCGCAACTCCGAGAACTTCGTAATAGTCTTTGCCCGCAGCCACTGTAGCACTCCGTGTAGCCGGGCCGGCCGTCCCGAGAGGGGACCGCCGACCCGGCACCGTCCTGTGAGCGTGTCGATCCGTCGTCTAGCTGCCCGGCCCCTTGCGAGCCGGCTTGGGCGTCGACACCCTCCGGCCGACCGTTATTCGGCCTTGTACTCCGCCTCGATCACCTCTTCGTCGTGTGGCGGCGCTCCCGCCTCGGCGCCGGCGTGACCGTCGTGACCCGGACCGGCCTCGCCCGCGCCGGCGCTCTGGTAGGCGGCCTCGCTCATCCGGTAGGCCGCCTGCTCCAGGGCCTCCAGGCGGCTCTTCACCCGCTCGAGATCGCGGGAATCCCGCGCTTCCGTCAGGTTCGTGAGCGCCGTCTGTACCTGGTTGCGCACGTCTCCCGGCACCTTATCGCCAAGGTCCTTCAGCGTCTTCTCCGTCTGGTAGATCATCGTCTCGGCGCGGTTCATCAACTCCGCTTCCTCGCGCCGCTGTGCGTCCTCGGCGGCGTGAGCCTGCGCATCGCGGATCATCTGGTCGATCTGGCCCTTGTCCAGATTCGTCGAGCCGGTGATCGTGATGCTCTGCTGCTTGCCCGTCGCCTTCTCCTTCGCGGAGACGTTCAGAATACCGTTGGCGTCGATATCGAACGTCACCTCGATCTGCGGCACGCCGCGCGGCGCCGGCGGGATCCCAGCCAGGTTGAACCGGCCGAGCGTCTTGTTGTCCCGTGCCATATCCCGCTCGCCCTGGAGCACGTGGATCTCCACCTGGGTCTGGCCGTCGCCGGCC
>CAYQDT010000387.1:0-4812 GCA_964416225.1 uncultured bacterium | reverse complement strand
TGCCCTCCAGGATGTCGACGCGGTGTACCACCTTGCCGCCGTGGTGGGCGTCGGTCAGAGCATGTACGAGATCGAGCGGTACACCAGCCACAATAACCTGGGCACCGCGGTACTGCTGGAAGCATTGGTGGAGCGGCCGGTCGAGCGGCTGGTCGTCGCCTCCAGTATGAGCATCTACGGCGAGGGCCTTTACCGGACAGTCGACGGTCAGGAGATCCCCGGAAGCGAGCGCAGTATGGAGCAGCTTCGCGCGCACGAGTGGGAGCTGCGGGACCCGGCGGGCCGGCCGCTGGAGCCGCTCCCCACGCCGGAGACGAAGCCTCCCGCCCTGGCATCCGTCTACGCCCTCTCCAAGTATGATCAGGAGCGGATGTGCCTGATGATCGGGCGGGCATACGGCATCCCCACCGTGGCGCTGCGGTTCTTCAACATCTACGGCACGCGCCAGGCGCTGTCGAACCCTTACACCGGCGTGCTGGCCATCTTCGGCTCGCGGTTCCTGAACAACAAGGCGCCGCTGATCAACGAGGACGGATACCAGCAGCGGGACTTCGTCAGCGTCCGCGACGTGGCGCGCGCCTGCCGGCTGTCGCTGGAGGTGCCGGATGCGGCGGGCGGCGTGTTCAACGTCGGCAGCGGTCGGCCGCTCAGCATCCTTGCGCTGGCGCGCCGGATGGCCGATGCCCTGGGGAAGGAGCACCTCGCTCCCGAAGTCACCGGGCAATACCGCGTCGGAGATATCCGCCATTGCTTCCCCGATATGAGCCTCACGCGGCGCGTGCTCGGCTTCGAAGCGCGTGTGGGTCTTGAGGAGGGTCTGGTGGAGCTGGCGGCCTGGCTGGAGCAGCAGGTCGTGGAGGATCGGGTCGAGGCAGCTCGCGCCGAGCTTGCAGCAAGGGGACTGACGGTATGAGCCATGTGTATCGAGGAAAAACGGCGCCTAAAGTCGCTCCTCCGGCGGAGCATGCCGCCGCGGACGCCGGGGCCAACGAGCCGTCGCGACGGCCCACGGTTGGCGTGCTGGAGTGGTTTCGGCCCGGCGAGCACGAGCGGGTCGAGCGCGTGCTAACGGATATTCGCAGCCTGGGCGTGGAGGAGCTGCGCACCGGCGTCTCCTGGGCGGACTGGTTCGCGCCGGATGGCGATGCCTGGTATTCGTGGCTGCTGCCCCGGCTGGCGCGGGAGGTCAACGTCCTCCCCTGCTTCGTCTACACCCCGCCTTCCATCGCCATTGCACCGAAGAGCTCGGCGCCGCCGCAGGATCCCAAGGCCTACGCGGACTGGCTGGACGTGATGATCACCCGCCTCGGGGATCACTTCGAGTGGATGGAGCTCTGGAACGAGCCGAACAACCTGCGCGAATGGGACGCCACGCTGGACCCGCAGTGGTGGATTTTCTGCGAGATGATCGGTGGGGCGGCCTACTGGGCGCAGCGGCGGGGAAAGAAGACGCTCCTGGGCGGGATCAGCCCGATCGACCCGCACTGGCTCCGCCTGATGAGTGAGCGCGGCGTCCTCGACTACACCAACGCCATCGGCATCCATGGCTTCCCCGGGACCTTTGATTACTCCTGGGAAGGATGGGAGAGCAACGTCGCGAAGGTGCGGGAGGCCCTGCGAGAGCGGCATCCGGGCATCGAGGTCTGGATCACGGAGGCGGGCTACTCCACGTGGCGCCACGACGAGCGCCGGCAGCTGCGGGAGTTCGTGAACGCCATCGAGGCACCCGTGGACCGCGTCTACTGGTACTCCGCCCACGACCTCATGCCGGACCTCCCCACGGTGGACGGCTTTCACGAGGACGAGCGGGATTACCACTTCGGGCTGAAGCGCGCGGACGGCACGCCGAAGCTGCTGTATCGGCTCTGGTCCAGCGGCGGGCTGGAGGCCGTCCGCGAGGCGGCCTGGATGGGCGAGTCCGCGCGGCTCCTCAGCGGGCAGACGCGGCCGGTCCTCATCACCGGCGGCGCGGGGTTCATCGGCACCAATCTGGCGCACTGCCTCCTCAGCAGCGGACAGCGCGTTCTGGTGTTCGACAACCTCTCCCGCTCCGGCGTCGAGCGCAACCTCCAGTGGCTGCGGGATACGCACGGAGATCAGGTGGAAGTGGAGGTGGCGGACGTTCGGGATGGGTTTGCGCTGCGCCGGGCGGTGGAGCGCGCCAGCCAGGTTTTCCATTTCGCGGCCCAGGTGGCGGTCACCACCAGCCTGGTCGACCCGCTCCATGACTTCGACGTGAATGCCCGCGGTACGCTGAACCTGCTCGAGGCGCTGCGGGCTTGTGATAATCCGCCGCCGCTGGTCCTGACCTCCACCAATAAGGTCTACGGCGGGCTTCCGGATGTGGTGCTGCGTCAGGCCGAAACCCGCTATGAGCCGGAGGCATTCCGACAGCGCCTGTGCGGCATCAACGAGGAGCGGCCCCTGGATTTCCACAGCCCATACGGCTGCTCCAAAGGCTCCGCCGATCAGTACGTGATCGACTACGCGCGGACCTACGGATTGCCGGCCGTGGTCTTCCGCATGAGCTGCATTTACGGTCCGCACCAGTTCGGGACGGAAGACCAGGGCTGGGTGGCTCACTTCCTGATCCGGGCCCTGCGCGGCCAGGCCATCACTCTGTACGGCGATGGAAAACAGGTCCGGGACATCCTTTTCGTCGAGGACCTGGTGGACGCGTTCCTGCTGGCGCAGGCGAACATGGACCGCCTCACCGGGCAGGCGTTCAACATTGGCGGCGGACCGGAGAACACGGTGAGCCTGCTGGAGCTGCTGGAGCTGATCCGGGACCTCAATGGGCGGACTCCGCGCATCAGCCAGGATGCCTGGCGGCCGGGCGACCAGCGCTACTACGTGTCGGACATTGGTAAATTCCGTGCCGCCACCGGCTGGTCTCCGCAGGTGAGCGTCCGCCGCGGGGTCCGTCGGCTGTGGGACTGGCTGGCCCAGCGGGATGGCTCGCCGTCCGCACTTCCGGCGCCCGCTCAGGTTCACACATCCGCCGCCGAGGTGGACGCGGAGGAGGTCTCCGCGGAAAGCGTGGGCGCCCCATGAGTGAGCCGGCTCACGGGGGCACGATGCGCGCGGCGGTACTGGTCCAGCCCCGGCAGGTACGGGTCCAGGAACTCCCCATCCCCCGGCCCGCGCCGGATGAGGTACTGGTCAAGCTGGAAGGCTGCGGAGTCTGCGCTTCCAACCTGCCGCCGTGGGAAGGACGAGAGTGGTTTACCTACCCGTTCCCGCCGGGAGGCCTGGGGCACGAAGGCTGGGGTCGGATTGCAGAGGTCGGGGCCGGCGTGACCGGCTTTTGCGCCGGAGATCGAGTGGCGCTGCTCTCCCAGCATGCCTACGCGGAATATGACATTGCGCCGGCTTCCGCCGCGGTTCGCCTGCCGGAGAGTCTGGACGGGCAGCCATTTCCGGGCGAGCCGCTGGGCTGCGCGGTCAATATCTTCCGCCGCAGCGAGATCCGGCCCGGACAAACGGTGGCGGTGGTGGGAATCGGGTTTCTCGGAGCTCTGCTCACGCGCCTCGCTACCCGCGCCGGCGCCCGCGTCCTCGCCATCGGCCGCCGCCCGCGGGCACTCGCCGCCGCGCGGCTCATGGGTGCCGCGGAAGTGATTCCGATGGATGACCACTGGAGAATCATCGAGCGGGTGAAAGAGCTCACGAACGGGTCCCTGTGCGACGTGGTGGTCGAGGCAGTGGGGAAGCAATGGCCGCTCGATCTCTCCGCGGAGTTGGCGCGGGAGCGCGGCCGGCTCGTGGTGGCCGGCTATCACCAGGACGGGCCGCGGCAGGTCAACATGCAGCTCTGGAACTGGCGCGGCCTGGACGTGATCAACGCGCATGAGCGAGAGCAGTCGGTCTACGTGGAGGGTATCCGCGCGGCGGCTCGCGCCGTGGCCGGCGATGAGTTGGACCCCACGCCGCTGTATACCCACACCTTCCCGCTGGAGGAGCTAGGTGCCGCGCTCGACGCCACGGCGGAGCGTCCGGAGGGTTTCATGAAGGCCCTGATCCTGAACCGCCCATGAAGATCCTGCTGACGACGGACACGGTCGGGGGCGTCTGGACCTACAGCCTGACGCTGGCCCGGGCCCTTACGAAGCTGGACTGCGTGGTGCTGCTCGCAACGATGGGCGGCCCCGCCTCTTCCGCGCAGCGCGCCGAGGCGGAGGCGGTGGCGGGGCTGGAGTTGTTTGAGAGCAGCTTTCGGCTCGAGTGGATGTCCGACCCCTGGGACGATGTCCGCAGCGCCGGGGAATGGCTCCTCGATCTTGAGCAGCGGCTGCGGCCGGATGTGGTGCACCTGAACGGCTACGCCCACGGAGCGCTGCCGTGGCGCGCCCCGGTGGTGATGGTTGCCCATTCCTGCGTCCTGTCATGGTGGCGGGCGGTGCGGCGCGAAAGTGCGCCGCCGGAGTGGGATCGGTACGCGCGGGAAGTGGCCCGGGGGTTGTCGGCGGCGGACGCGGTCGTGGCACCCACGCGCGCGATGCTGGATACGCTCCAGCGCCACTACGGACCGCTGCAGTCCGCCGAGGTCATCCCCAACGGGCGGGAGGCGGCGCTGTTCCGGCCCGCCCCGAAAGAGCCGCTCATCATGGCGGCGGGACGGCTGTGGGACGAGGCGAAGAACATCGGCGCGCTGGCGGCGGTTGCGCCGCGCCTGGAGTGGCCGGTCGTGGTGGCGGGCGAGACGCGCCCTCCGGAGGGCGCGTCTGCCCGGCTGCCGCTGCGGTCACTGGGCCTTCTCTCGTCCGGAGAGGTGGCGGAGTGGCTGGGGCGGGCCGCCATCTATGCACTGCC
>CAYQDT010000386.1:0-4816 GCA_964416225.1 uncultured bacterium | reverse complement strand
GTAAAGTACAAGACGCTGGTGGGCGGCGGGTACCTTAAGATCGTCAACCAGACGGACCACGCGGCGCTGAAGAAGCTCCGATACTCGGACGAGGCGATTTCGAGCATCGTCGCCTACATCGAGGAGCAGGGGACCATCGAGGGCGCTCCGGGGCTGCTTGAGGAGCACCTGCCGGTGTTCGACTGCGCCTTCCGCCCGGCGAATGGAACGCGGTCGATCCACCACATGGGACACGTCAAGATGATGGCGGCCACGCAGCCGTTCATCTCCGGCGCCATCTCCAAGACGGTCAACGTGCCGGAAGAGGCGACGGTCGAGGAGATCGCGGATGCGTACTACCAGGCGTGGAAGCTGGGATTGAAGGCGATCGCCATTTACCGGGACAACAGCAAGCGCACCCAGCCGCTCTCCACCAGCTTCGGCTCGAAGGCCGGGAGCGGCGAGGCGGCCAAGACGGCGAAGGCGGCGGTCGTGGAGGCCGTTCCGGAGCTGCAGGAAGGGCGGCCGGCCAAGCCGTACCGCCGCCGCCTCCCGGACGAGCGGATGAGCATCACCCACAAGTTCAGCATCGGCGGCCACGAAGGGTACCTGATCGTGGGCCTCTACGAGGACGGCATGCCGGGTGAGATCTTCGTGACCATCTCCAAGGAGGGCTCGACGATCTCCGGAATGATGGACGCCTTCGCGACCAGCGTCAGCATGGCGCTGCAGTACGGGGTCCCGCTGGAGGTGCTGGTCCGAAAGTTCAGCCACATGCGCTTCGAGCCGAGCGGCTGGACCCCGAACCAGGACATCCCGTTCGCCAAGTCCATCATGGACTACATCTTCCGCTACCTGGGTCTCCGCTTCTTGCCGAACGACGACCATCCGGCCGAGGAGCCGACCCTGACCAGCAGCAGGCGCCCGTCTCTGCCCAGCCCGATTGCCTCGGCGGCGGCGGCCTACGTGAACGGGGTGAACGGCCATTCCCACGCGAACGGCAACGGCACGAACGGTCACTACCACGCGGAGGCGCACACGGTGGGCACGGTCGGGCTGATGCAGGGCGTGGCAAAGATGCAGGAGGACGCGCCGCCCTGCAGCGAGTGCGGGATGATCACGGTGCGCGCCGGGGCGTGCTACCGCTGTGAGAACTGCGGCGCGACGAGCGGCTGCGGGTAGGGATCAGAAACAGAATCCGTAGGGCGGCATCCTTCGCCCTACGGATTCTGCAGTGCGGATGCCGTTCAAGACAGGTGTTAGCCGAAGCGGACCGTAATCCTCGATGACACATTCCAATGGAAGATGCTACGAGCCAGGTTTTGACGACTTCTACATACCTGACGAAGATGACCTTCAAAAAGAGCGACGTAAGATTGTGCGCGAGCGGTCAACTAAACACAGTTCCGCTCGACCGCAGCGAGAGATTCCAGCAGAAACTCCACAGCAGATTCTCCGGAATAATCAGCTAGCTCTCGACGTCTTTGAAGATGGGCCCTAGACTCGAAACCGACTCCGTTCGTGCATTTGTAGCTGCGAACGGCGAGATTCGTAGCTATCTTGCTCACGATCCGGAAGACCCGCGTATTGGGCTTCGCGACGCTCAATCGATCGGCGCGCGAGAGATTCTGCGATTTAAGATCACTCAGCTACTTGAGGAGACCGGGCAATCCAAGCCTCCGGTCAACCTTTATCGACTTGCGTCGCGGATGGGCATCCGCAGAATTGTCCGATCAGACATACAAGTTGATGGCCGGATCTTGCGTTGCGGGAGCAGCTACGACATCGAACTCTGCAGCGGCGCTCCACGCAGGCGGCAGCGCTTTTCGTTAGCACACGAACTCACTCACACGTTTTTTCTGGACTTCGTTCCGGAACTTGTAGGTGGACGAAACCGGGACCGCATTGAGCAGAGTCACTGGAAGGCCGAAGAACTCCTCTGTAATTTTGGCGCAGCGGAAATGCTAATGCCGGCCGGCCCCTTTCTGGGAGACGCAATCTCGGTAGGTCCGAGTATCGAAGCGGTGTCCTGGCTCGGTCAACGATGGGATGTAAGCTTCCAGTCTTGTCTACGTAGACTATGCGAACTCAATGCATGGCCGACTGCGTTCTTTCGAGTAATTGGTATTGGAGACAGCTATGACGTCTCGAATCCCATCGGACTACCTAGTTGGCCGTTTTCGCTTGCGGAGAACCGACGCGCAGGCAAAAGCCGTATCGGATCCATCATCAATAAGGGGACGCCATGGCTAGGCCACTTACGCTTGGCACTTGGGGGGCCGTCTGAGGAATATCTTTGCCAGGTCAACCCCGCGAAAACCGGCAATCGTGCACAAGTTATGATTGTACTTCATCCGGATGGCGAGCAATTGTGTAAGCGCAGCAAGCTCGCCGTGTGGTCGCGATCCAGGACTCCATACCGATGTCTGCAACCTACTTCGACGAACAAAACCTGACCATCGAGATCGTGGATGGTGAGAACCGGTACCAACTAGACCTGGAGCAATGCGTTGACTCTGCCTCTCTTCTAGACTGGATTCTTCAACTGCATGGGAAGGACTGGTCCGCGCAGGCTCTGCACGATTTTCTCGAGTGCCTTAATGAGGCATGTAAACGTGTTTTCGGTAACACAACCCAAGGCGTGTTCTGTCCTTTCGGACAGGATCGATCCGTAGACTGGCTCGACGCCAAAACTGCTCCCATGGACTGACCGCACATTCTATTGACACTCAGCATGTCACACCGGCCCGGCTACGCAGTGCCGTAGCCGGGCACGTTATACGCCGTCGGCATGACCGAGCCGGACACAAATAACGTTGTGGGCCAGAGGCGACTATCGCATCTGGCGAACAGCCGTGCCGGTAGCCCACACTGTAGCCACCCATAGGGCTTTGCAGACGTAGTGCGGCCTCGACCGCTCCGTCAATGCCGCATGCATATGGGATCACGCTGCCGTAATCCCCACCGTGTCTCCCGATCACCGCCACCACCGCGGCGCCCATCCGCAGGACCGCCAGCTCTTCGCGCCGGACCAGCTCCCGGCCGTGCGGGCCGCAGTGGCAGAGCTCTCCTGGCTGCTGGGCCGTGGCTATCCACCCGCCGCGTCGCTGAAGCTGGTGGGGGACCGGCACCGGCTCCATGACCGGCAGCGGACGGCAGTGACCCGCGCCGCCTGCGCGGAGGGCAAGCGGGACCGGCGCGCGGCCGCGGAGGTCGCGCCGGAGACGGTGCGCGGCGAGCGGCTGTGGGTGGACGGCTTCAACCTGATCGTGACGGTCGAGGCGGCGCTGTCCGGCGGCGTGCTGCTGCGCTGCCGGGACGGCACCGTGCGTGACCTCTCCTCCGTGCACGGCTCCTACCGCGCCGTACAGGAGACGGACGCCGCCCTGAGCCTGGCGGGAGCGGAGCTGGAAGGATGGGGGCCGGCGGCGGTTCACTGGCTGCTGGACCGTCCCGTTTCCAACAGCGGCCGCCTCGCGGGGCGGATCCGGGAAGTCGCACAGGCGCAGGGATGGCCCTGGACCGTGGAGCTCCTCTTCAACCCGGACGCGGAGCTGATCCGGGCTCCCGGAATTGCGGTGACCTCCGACTCCGCGATCCTGGATGGCGCGGCCCGCTGGCTCAACCTCGGCTGGCACCTGGTGCGCTCCCGCGTTCCGGATGCCTGGCTCGTCGATCTTCGGGACGAGTGATGGGCCGGAAGGGGATCGCACGAGGGGCGCCGGCCGGTGTCCACCGCTAGCGCTGACCGTTGAGAATGTCGTCCAGCGTTGCCGGTGAGATCAGGAGCATGAAGCACTGCGGGCACGCGTGGAGCGGGAGCTGGCTCATCATCCCCAGACGTGTTTCGTTCATCGCGATCTTGCAGGCGGGGCACGCAGGCGTCGCCTTCACCGGCCGCGCACCCCGCTTGCTCCGCGCCACGTGCTTGAGCAGCCGCCCGCGCGCTTCCGGCGTCTGGAGCAGTACCGCATTCAGCCGCTTCGGGGTGGTGGCGCAGGAGCCGCACCCCTCACAGAGATTCAGGGCCACCGTTTCGGAGAGCACCTCCCGCATGGGCGCGGCACAGCGGGGACAGTCTCCCACCCGCGCCCCCTGCAGTGCGCCTCCGCATGCCCAGCAAACCACTGAGGATTCGCCGTTCTGCTCATTGCAGCGGGGACAGGCCACCATCCCGGCCGAAACACCGGCCGCGCCGGCACCGTTCGCACCTGCTCCGCCGACAGGTCGCGAGGTGCTCCGGGACGCAGGCGGGGGCGCCGCGGGAGCCGGAGGCGTGCCGGGAACGGGCTGCCACGGAGGCGGAACGGCTGCGGCGCCGGCGGACGGAGCCCCGGCTGGCGGAGCGGAAACCGCGGGAGGCGGCGCGGCGCCGGCGGGGACGGCGTAGGCGTTCACCTGATTCCACCGGCGCGACCCGTCCAGTGCGCCCGCCAGGCGCGCCAGCGTGGTGTGCGGCATCCAGAACCCTTCGCAGAAGACACAGGAGTCGAGCCGGATGCCCGGCATGGAGCCGTACTCAACGCTCTGAAGCGGTACCCGGCATACCGGACAGGGCGCATTCACCGGAACCGCGCGCGGCTCCAGCGGTGGAACCCGCTCAGCCAGGCGCCGGACGACCGCCGGGCCCGCGGCGATCAACTGCGCCAGCTCATCGCAGTCAAACCAGACGCCGCCGCAGGGGCGGCACACGTCCAGCTCCAGCGGACCCATGCGCCCGACCAGCATGATTTGAGTACATTGAGGACAATTGCGTTCCGGCATCGCTACTGCTTTCGGCCCCGCACCGCCCACCCGTTCAGGGGAGCGGCGCGTAGAGAGTTGGATGGGGCGTCCG
>CAYQDT010000385.1:1272-4825 GCA_964416225.1 uncultured bacterium | reverse complement strand
CTCCCGCCGGCACGCCCGCAGAAACGGCGAATCGTGCCATGGCGCACCCGCCGGGGGCGCCTCCCGGGCCACCGCGTGGACGCGCTCCTCTTTCTCCGCGAGTAGCTCTCGCGAACGCTCCGCCGCCTCCCGGACGAGCTGGCCCATCCGCGGATGCTCCGGCTCCAGGTCCGCGGGGATGCCGTGCGTGGTGAGTGTCTCCGAGCAGGTCGGCCCAATCGAGCAGACGACGCCGCGCCGAAGCTGCTCCCGGAGGGCCTCCGCAAGCCCCAGCTCGTCCGCGACCTGAATCAGGTTGTACACCTGGTTGCTGCTGGTGAAGAGGACCACGCGCGCCTCGCCGGCGGCCAGGCTCCGGACCGCGCCCCGGAGCGGCTCCACGTCCTCCGGCAGGGTCCACCGGTAGACGGGAACCCGCGTCACCTCCGCGCCGCGCTCCCGCAGGCCGGCCAGCAGAGCTTCGTTCGAGACCCCATACTCCTGCACCGCGACCCGCGCGCCGCGGAGCTCCACGCCGCGCTCCTCCGACTCCAGCGTTTCCAGAATCTCGCGCCAGGTGTTCGGCTCGCCGATGGTGAGGGGCACCGGCACGCCGAGGTCCCGCAGCGCTTTCACCGGTTTCGGACCACGGGCCACCGTGGTGATCCCCGAAAGTGCGTGGACGATCTCGTCGCGACTCCAGCGGGTCTCCAGCGTATCGACGAGGGCCCGCGTGCCGACTCCCGTCAGACAGAGCAGCACGTCCACGCCGCCCGCCATCAGCCGCTCCCCGAAGCGCAGCGCCTCGCCGTTTTCCTCCAGCGGCACCTCCCGCATGGAGGGCGCGACCCGCGGGTCCCCGCCGAAGCTGCGGATCAGGGACGCCATTTCCTCCGCACGCCGGCTTTCCAGAGCCACAATGGGAAGTCCGCCGAAGTCGGGGCGGGAGGAAGCACGGGTCGGAGGAATTTCGGTGGACATGAATGTTGAGCGTGCGTGTTCGGCGGCGGCTGACGGCCGGCACCGGAGAGATGGGAGGGCGCGGCGGGATCGGACCGGAGAGCTGGGGCCGGCCACCCGCCGCCGTGAACTCCACTCCCACGGATCCCGGCAGCCATCCGTCCGACCCGGTGCGGGCCTTTCGCTCGCTCAGTGTACACGAGCCGCGCCGCGGGTGCCAGTTGCCGGTCCCGCCGGGTGGGGCGGTCCGGGAACGGTCGGCGCCTCCGCACTGCGTCGCGTTTCGAGGTTGCGTGATCCGGCGAGGCTATTTCACCTCCAGGATATGCGCGTCCGTATTGTCGACCAATCCCGGCTGGGTCCCGCGATAGCGGGTCCCCTGTTTGCGAATTTCCAAAAAGTACCGGCCAGCCGTCTTGTAGGCGTGGTAGTCGATTTCAAAACCGGAACGAGGGATCGCGGCGGCGCCATCTTTCGTCGCGGGGATGCCGCAGCGATCGCAGGCGTAGCGGATGAGCTGGTAGGCGGTCTCCTGTCCGGCATCGCCGGTCGCCTGCGGATGGGCCCGGTCGAACAGGTCCTGAATGTCCTGCGCGGTACCGGGGAGGCCGTGATAGTCGATGTAACCGCCGAGACACGGGCCAAATTCAGTGGAGGTATCGCTCCCTGGAGTCAAGGTGAAAATACCGGTAGCTGGCCCAATCTCCACCGCCTCCGCCAGTTTTGCGTGGTCCAGGTCCTGCGCATTACCCGAGTCGCTCATAATCGTTATCTGCGGCACGTTGAGAGCGTAGGCCTGTCCCCACACCGGGCCGTTGCGGGGCGTATTCTCGCCCGCGAGCGGCCGATCGTAGACATAGGCGATCGAGCTCGGGTGGGCGCACACGCTGAAGCCATCCTGTGGAGCGCCCATGGCCGCGAGTACGCCACTGACCTGGGCTCGGAGGTGAAGCTGCGCGGCAAAGCCCGGCTCCGTCTGCAGCAGCCCCAGGACCTTGATCGGCCCGCTGCCGGTGAGCCTCGACGGCTGGACCGAAGCCGCGCCTGCATGTGAATCGCCGCCGTCGTCCACGTCCAGATCAACTGCATACGGGGATTGGGAGAGATCGGGGGTGATCTGCACCTGCTCGTCGCCGGTGTTGTTGAAGGGGACGCTCTTGGGAAGCGTCCGCTCTCCTGTGGGGTCGACGCGCTGCAAGGTACCCGCGAACTTTACCTGGACCACGTATAGATCCGTGCTGACGGTTTGCCCTTTGTAAATCGTCTTGATCGTGTACTTGCCCGGTGCAGCGAACGGCATCGTCGCGGTCCGCTGGCCGTCGGCGAAGGTGGATCCGCGCGGCGCTCCCACCCAGGTCACCCGGGCACCGTTCGGCACGCCGAGTGCACGAACCGTAACCGAAGACGGGCTTCCGTCGTGAAACGGAACCGGGTTGTGATCCGCCAGCACCGCCCAGGCTCCCTTACCCTGCAGGGTCCCCGAGATGGAGTAGCTGTAGCCGCCGGATTGATAGGTCGTTCCGCTCCAGGCAACCGAAAGAACACCCGCTTTCGTCAGGCTCACGCGGGTTGCGGCGGTTCCCGGCAGGCCTTTCATCTCAAACTGCGCCTGACCGGAATCGGTGTAGGTGTGGGGCGGGCTATCCAGCAGCGTCCGGGTGGTGTGGGTGTAGCGGCAGGTTGAATAGGTGCCGACCCGGGCCTGCAGCCGCGAAGGGGTGCCCTCCAGATAGATGGAAAGGTGTTCCCGCGGCGATGGAACGTGACCGTAATAGGTAAAGTTGTGCTGGGCGATATCCTGTCCCAGGGTGTTCTTGATGGTGTACGTTTCGCTGCCCGTGAGGTGAATCGAGCCGGAGCCCAGTCCGTAGCCGCCGATGAAGGTGCCCGTAACATCGGTATACTGCTTGCCGCTCTCGAGAACGCCACTCCAGGTGAGCGTGAGCTGCCCGCCGTTCGAGTCGGTGCGGGTGATGGTCATCGTTCCCTGGAGCAGCTCCGGCAGCGCATGCGCTGCCGATGGTGCCGCCGAAGCCGGGGCCGCCGGCGCTACCTGCGGCACCGGTAGCTCGTAGGCCTGCACCCGACGCGCGACGAATGAAGCGCCGACGAGGCAGATGCCGACCGCAAGCAATGGGAACAGGGAGACGGTGCGAGGACGCATAAGGGCTGGAACCTCCCGGGGAATGGCTGCGAACTCGGTCTGACTGCAAGGGCCGCGGCGACGGTCCGTTCACCGTGCCATCGTTTTCACGATCCGCGCGGCACCTCGCCGCGGCAAGTCTCTGCGCAACGCCCGCCGGGTTCTGGGGCAATGGGTTGCAGTATTGGCTTCAACAGGACGCGGATCATCTCCTGCAAAGTCTCTCGCTTAGCGCCTTTCAGCGCTATCTCGGACAGCCCTTCGTTCCCGAGCGCCGGCACTTCCGGCAGTCCCACGTCCCGCTATGAGCCCGGCAGCCACCGCGGTGGGGGTTGCAAGGGATCTGCGCCGCCCGCGGCGTCCATTGCGCCGCTCACCGTGCCCATGCTAAGATGAGAGACTTCGCACCGTCTTTCACAAGCGCCGGACTGCGCCGCGAAGCGCCGGATCCTCACGGGAGACCAGTCGACG
>CAYQDT010000385.1:0-1262 GCA_964416225.1 uncultured bacterium | reverse complement strand
TGCTCGGGACACAGCAGATCAACGCCCAGGGTCACCTGGAGATCGGCGGCGTTGACACGGTAGCACTCGCGGCGGAATGGGGCACGCCTCTGTACGTGATGGACGAGGCCGCCATTCGGAAGAACTGCCGGGAGTATCTGGCGGCTTTCCGCGGCCGGTACCCGAGCGTGGAAGTCTCCTTCGCGGGCAAGGCGTTCCTTTGCAAGGGGATCTGCAAAATTGTGGAGCAGGAAGGGCTCTGCCTGGATGTGGCCTCCGGCGGAGAGCTGTTCACGGCGCTCCAGGCGGGCTTCCCCGCGGAGCGCATCTCCCTCCACGGCAACAACAAGTCGGTCGAGGAGCTGCGGATGGCGCTGGACGCGCGCATCGGGCACCTCATCATCGACAACTTCAACGAGATCGATCTCCTGACGGAGCTTGCCCGGGATCTCGCGGAGCCCCAGTCCGTCCTGCTGCGCGTCGCGCCGGGGATCGACCCGCATACCCACCAGCGGATCAGCACCGGACAGGTGGATACGAAGTTCGGATTCGACATCGGGTCCGGGGCGGCCCTGACGGCGATCAGCCGGGTCCGCGAGATCCCGGGTCTCCGCCTCCGCGGGCTGCACTGCCACGTCGGCTCCCAGCTCCACGACACCGAGTGCCACGAAGCATCCGTGGCGATCATGGTCGACCTGCTGGCCGAGGCGAAGCGGGCCTTCGGCGTGGAGTTCGACGAGCTGAACGTCGGCGGCGGCCTCGGAATCCGGTATTTGTCCAGCCATTGCCCGCCGTCGCTGGACGAGTTCGCGGAGGTGGTCGCCACGGAAGAGTTGCTGAGGGCGTTTTATTTCCCGCCCGCGCCGGAGGCGCGACGGAGGGGGACCGCGAAGCGGTGGAGGGGGCGAGCCGCTTCGCAACCTGCTACAACCGCAGGGCACGTGGCGGAAACCGCGGCCAAAATGACGTTTCAGCCACCCGTCGCGCCGCCTAGGGGTGTCCCACCTCGCAGCCCTTCGGAGCTCCCGGTGCGCAGACTTGTCCGGAGTTGGAGCAGCGACGAGTCGGCGGTCAGGCGGCAGCGACAGTGACGTGACAGCGGGTCGACCCTGATCGCACGAGAGCGCCTCTCATCAGGGGCGGAACTTCGCTTTTGTGCCCCATGGAGCACAGCGGCGGATGTGCCCCAGAGGGGCCCATTTTCCGAGACTTTGATTTCAAAGGGGAATGGCGGAGAGGGAGGGATTCGAACCCTCGATACCCTTGCGAGTATGCCGCATTTC
>CAYQDT010000384.1:0-4827 GCA_964416225.1 uncultured bacterium | reverse complement strand
CGTGGCTCGACAGCGCTCCTCCCCACCCGTGTACGCCCGGCCGGCACCAAGCGCCTCCTCCCCTCGCGGGAAGTCGAATCGGGATGCACGCCCCGTAGGGAGCGTTAGGCCCGAAAGCTGTTCCGGGCCGTCAGAGCGACCAGAGGGGCCCCCCGCCGCGGGAGGGTGGGGAGGAGCGATTAGGGCCCGGGGGGTGCCTCGCCAAGAGGTACCCGAACGAACCCCCGGCAGGAAAGAAAGCCACCCACAAAGTCCGGGCCAGGAAGCGACCAGGGGCCCCCCGCCGCGGGAGGGCGGGGAGGAGCGATTAGGGCCCGGGGGGTGCCCCGCCAAACGGTAGCCGCCCGAACCCCCGGCCGAACAGAAAGCCAGCGGCAGAAGCAAGCAGCACCCACCAACAAAGCGGGCGTCCAACCCCCCAGCCGCCGCCAGGCAGCAAAACCGGCGCCCCCCAGCGCGGGCGGTTCCCCTTCACGGAGGAAGCTCCCGACGAAGGGACACCGAAAGAGCGCGGGCAACTGGCTCCCGGCCCCGGAGAGTACCCGGCGCCCGGACCACCGCTTCCGTCCCTTCGATCCGGTGGCTCCCCGTCCTTCCGGCAGTTCCCGACCTGGTTTCCGCACAAGGAGCGACGACGAATGGCGCACACGAGACTGGCGGCGCAGCTCTACACGCTGCGTGACTTCTTGAAGACTCCGGACGAGATTGCGAAGAGCCTGCCCAGGGTGGCGGGGCTGGGATATCGCGCGGTTCAGCTTGCGGCCCTCGGGCCGATCGAAACGGGGGAGCTGAAGCGGATGCTGGACGGCGAAGGCCTCCAGGTGTGCGCCGCGCACGAGAGCTTCGAGCGGCTCCGGGACGAGCTGGACGCGGTCGAGGAGAAGTACAAGGCCCTCGACTGCGCCAACGTCGCCATCGGGAGCATCCCGAACGCCTACCGCAGCGACGCGGCGGGTTACCGTCGCTTTGCCGGCGAGGTGTCGGAGGTCGCGCACCGGATGAAGGAGCGGGGGCTGACCTTCGGCTATCACAACCACAGCTTCGAACTGGAGAAGTTCGACGGCAAGACCGCGCTGGAGATCCTGTACGGCGAGAGTGATCCCGCCGTGTTCAACGCGGAGATCGACACCTACTGGATCCAGCACGGCGGCGGCGACCCCGCCTGGTGGATCCGCCGGATGAACGGCCGCTGTCAGACGGTGCACCTGAAAGACATGGTGATGAGCGGCCGCGAGCAATTGATGGCCGAGGTCGGCGAGGGCAATCTCAACTGGGAGGCGATCCTCGCCGCCTGCCGTGAGATCGGCGTGGAATGGTACATCGTCGAGCAAGACGTCTGCCAGCGCGACCCGTTCGAGAGCCTGGGGATCAGCCTGCGCAACCTCCAGCGCATGGGAATCGAGTAGGAACTGCACGCTATCTCGCGGAATATAGCGCCTGTTGAGAGTCGCGCGGGGACCGGATCCGCGGGAGGACCGGGAGCGCGGGTGCGCAAGGAGCGAGGATGAGCGACGCAGCAGGGGTAAGAGAGGAAGGCTTCCGTCTTCTCCAGGCCGGAGATCTTGAAGGGGCGCGCCGCAGCCTGGCGCAGGCCATCGCCATGGAGCCGGCGGACGGAAAGGCGCACGGCTTACTCGGAATCTGCCACGCCCGCCGCGGCGATGTGAACGCCGCGGCGGCTTCCATGCAGGAAGCCGCCCGGCTGATGCCCGCGGATGCGCCCTCGCAATACAACCTCGCGAACATTCTGGCGCAGCAGGGACGGGGCCCCGAAGCGCGGGCCGCCGCGGAGCGGGCGCTGGCCCTGGCGCCCGGTTACGGCGCGGCAGAGCAGCTCCTCGCACGGCTGAACGCCGCGACCGCCCCGCCGCCTCCGGCGGGCGGACCGTACGGCCCGCCTCCCGCGCCGCCGTCCGGAATGGGGCTGCCGCCGGGCGGACTCGCACCGGGAGGGAGCGGCGCCCCTTCGCCCGAGGCCCCGGTCGAGCCGTGGACGCCGGCCCCGCGCCCGGCCGGGCTGGGAGCCCCCACCGCCCAGGGCATGAGCGCGCCGACCTTCACCGCTGCCGCCACGCCCGTTTCCGCGGCGCCGGGGGTCGGCCTCCGGATCGGACGAGGCATCCTCTGGGGAGGGGTCTTCGGGCAGGTCTGGACGGCCCTGAACCTCTTCTGGCTCGTCGTGTACGGAGGCCTGAGCCATGGGACGACGGCGGTGATCGTTGTGGGGGTGATCTATGCGCTCGTGTGCGGCGTCCTGGGCGCCGGCGCGGGCCTGGTGATCGGCGCCGCCGACCTGGACAGCGGGGCGAGCGCCTACGCGGGCGTCGGCGCCGGGCTGCTGATCCTGGCGCTCGAGACGCTTGCGTTTCGAAGCCCGTCCAACTTCTTTATTAACATCTTCTTCTACTTCTTCACCGGCCGCATGATCGGGCGGCTCATCTGGTCCAAGGTCCAGCAGCCGGTCACCCGATGATCTGCTCCGCATGTGGGAAACAGAGCCTACCCGGCGGGGTGCGCTGCACGTACTGCGGCGTTCCCTTCCCGGTCATGCCGGAACTGGCCCTGGAGGTGGGGAGTGCCGCGCCGGCCGCCGCCCTGCCCGGGACCGCGCCGGCCGCGGCAAAGAAGACCGCGGCGGGCGGACTGCTGAGCGGCCTCCTGGTCTTGCTGGTGAAGGGAAAAAGCCTGCTGGCACTGCTCAAGCTGGGCCCGATCCTCACCACGCTCCTCACCATGGCCGTCTGGATCCGGCTGGAGATGCTCTACTTCGGCTGGAAGCTGGCGGCCGGCCTGGCGCTCTGCATCCTGGTCCATGAGCTGGGCCACGTGGTGATGAACGTCCGCCACGGCCTCAAGGCCAGCGCGCCGATGTTCATCCCCTTCTTCGGCGCGCTGATCACGGTGAAGGAGTTTCCGGCGGATCCGACGGTCGAGTCGGAATGCGGCGCGGGCGGTCCGGTGGCGGGCGCGGCGGCGGCCGGCGTCTGCGCGCTCCTCGCCGGGTTCACCGCCCAGCCGTACTGGGGCACACTCGCGTTCTTCGCCTTTGCGATGAACCTGTTCAACCTCGCGCCCCTCTTCTTTCTCGACGGCGCGCGGATCTCCACCGTCTTCTCCAACGGCAACTGGGACTTCGTGCTCCTGGCGACGCTTCTGATCGTCATCAAGCTGCCGTCCCTTCCGCTCTGGGGGATGCTGCTGCTCCTCTTCGTGCTTCGTCTCGGGCGGGCGCGCACGGGGCGCTTCCAGCTCGCGCTGCCGACGACCCGCGTCAGAATGTCGCTCGTCTTCCTCGGGCTGCTGCTGAGCCTCTGCTACGGAGTGGATCAGTTCCGGCCGACCCAGCCCATCCGCGAGGCCGCGAGCGGCGCCTATGCGCCGCGCCCGGCTGCTCCACGGGCCGTCACCCGCGCCCCCGCCCGCCGGAGCGCGCCGCCGGCACTCAGCCCGAGGATCCGGCGCGTGGCGCGGATCGCGGTCACCGCCGGGACCCTGTTCCTGGCGCTCTTCTGCTGGCTGCTCACGCCGTTTCTCCTCTTCCGCGCGGCGCGCGAGCCGGTGGACCGCCGGGGCTGGCGGCTGGCCGGCTGGATGGTGGCGCTCCTCCTGCTGCTGCTGGCCGGTGGGTGGACCTTCGGATTCTGGGCTCTTCGCGGCCTCCTCTTCGGCTACGTCGTCGCCTCCCTCGCCGCCTTCGTCTTCGCCGCCTATCGCGCGGCCCACGCAGGCATCCCCGGCGGCAGCTACGCCTCCCTCTCCTGGCACTGTCTGGGCACCACCGCCGTCGCCGCTCTCGTGATCGCATACTGGACCAACAGCACCGCCATCCTCGCGCTGGTGCTGCTGGCGGCAGCGCTCTTCTACGCACCCCGGCGCTGGCTGCTGCTCTCTCTCCTGGCGCGGGGCTACGACGCCCTCGGACGCGTGGAGCCGGCGCTGCTCCTCCGGGAGCGGGCGCTCGCCCTGGCGCCGGAACCCGAGGCGCGGGCCATCCTCGGGCGGGCCGTGGTTTCCGCCCACCTGACACTCGCGCGCGGCGCCGCGGCGCAGGCGGCGCTTAACCAGCTCGCGCAGACCGGAGACCCGATCGGGGCCTCGCCGTTCGTTCAGGGCACGGCGAGAGCCACGGCGCTCGGCTACCAGGACCGCTATGACGCGGCGCTCCACGAGTGCGAAACGCTGCTCCGCCTCCCCGCTGCCGGAGCGCAGGCGTACCTGCACCTGGCGGCGGTGCGGGAAATCCTCGCCGTTCTGGCACTCCACCGGGGCTGGCCGGACGAGGCGCTCGCGCAGTGCGCGGCCCTGCTCCGGGAGTCCGCTTCCCTCACCGGAAACACGGTCCGGCAGATCACCGCCAAGATGCAGCGGGTCCGTGCACGGGCGCTCGCTGCGGAGGGACGCCTGGACGAAGCGGAGGTCGCGCTCAGCCAGGCACTCCTGGGGGAGCGGACCCCGACCGCCGAGACCAGCGCGGCCCTCACCCGGGCGGAGATCGCGCTGAAGCGGGGCGAGGCGGAGCGTGCGGAGCGCGAGAGTGCCGCGGCGATGCGCCGCCTCCCGGGCAGCCTGGAGGTGCGCTACCGGCGCGCCTGCGTCCTCCGGGCAAGCGGCCGGAATCCGGAGGCGGACGCACTCCTCCGCACCCTGGCGGAAGAGTTCCCCGGCGAGCACTGGGGGCGCCGGGCCGCGGCGGCGCTGGCGCGGTAGCGGGTCGGGCAACCAGGGCGGGCCAGGGCTCCGGCGCCGGAAAGCCCCGACGCGGGCCACCGCCACACCGCGGGCGACGCGATCCTCACTCCAGCCCCGATCACTCCAGCCCCGATCACT
>CAYQDT010000383.1:0-4832 GCA_964416225.1 uncultured bacterium | reverse complement strand
CATCGGCGGGATCTCTCCGGCGAGCAAGCTCTCCTCGCTCTGCGAGTACTTCGGCGTGCGCACCGCGTGGCACGGGCCGGGAGACGTATCGCCCGTCGGCCACGCGGCCAACATGCACCTGGACCTGGCCTGCTACAACTTCGGCATCCAGGAGATGTCCGTGATCCCCGAGGAAACGCGCGAAGTCTTCCCCGGCACGCCCGAGGTCCGGGACGGCTGCATGTGGCCAAGCGAGCGGCCGGGGCTGGGCGTGGAGCTGGATGAGGCCCGGGCGGCGAAGTACCCGCTTCCCGAGCATCCCTACAACGGCGCCTGGCCGGCGATCCGGCGGGCGGACGGCACCGTCATCCGCCCGTAACGTCGCTCCGTCCCGGTGTTTTGCCGTTACGGATGCCGGCGCCTCACGGCCACGCACCGGAGCGGCCCCATCGTCGCGCCTGCGGCTGCCGCTCCGAGTGCCGGCCCTGGGCCGTTGCTGCCGTTCCACGAGCGGCTCCGCGCCACGCCCAACCCGCCGGACCTCCGGAAGCGAATCGCCGGGTGGATCGCGGGTCCGAGCGTCCGGGTGCTCACCAACCCTATTCGCCGTCGCAGCCGCTCCGGAAGCAGTCGTGAGTTGGCAGAAAGCCGTCAGAGCGCTATAAGTACAATCTAAGTATTGCGCATCCGGGTGCCGCCACGCGGTCCGACGAGGGATTATGCCGGCACCCGCCGAACCATGAAATGAGACGCGCGGACGGACTGGGGCGCGGATCCTTCCCGAGGAGCAGACAGTTGAGCGGCGACAAGTTCTGGGAACAGTGGAGCTCCACCCCGAACCCGGGAGGAGAAAAACCGGCCGACTCCCACCCGGCACCGGGCGCGCCAAGCATCGACGCGGACGCGCTGGCCGCCTGGCTGAAGGCGGAGCCGCACGATCCCAATGCTCCCGCTTCGTCCGCAGTGGCGCCGGGCGTGCCGGTGCCGCCGCCGGCGCCACCGGCCGCACCGGCCCCCTTTGCCGGCGCCGCGTCCGACCTGAACGCCCTCTGGCCGCCGGCCGCGCCCGTCGACCCCTTCACCGGCATACAGAAGTCGACCGGAGCTCCTCTTCCCGCCGAGTGGGACCTGGGATTCGACCAGCCCCCCACGACGCCGCCGGCGCCGCCGCCGCCGCCCGCAGTCCCGGCCTCGGCCGTGCCCGGCGCTCCGGCCGGGCTGAACGACTTCTCGCTGGATCTCGGCAGCGGCGCCCCGGCGGCGGCTCAGTTCCCAGCGCCCGCGGGAGGTCCGGCCAGCCCCACCCCGGCCTATATACCGCCGCCCTCTCCCACGTCCCCGCCTCCGGAGGCGCTCCAGGCGCCGCCGCTCAGGCTGACGGTCAGCATCGGACGCAAGACCACCGAGCTGACGGTGACCGGCGAGGCGCTGATCGGGCGGCCGGATACGATGCGCGGCCTGAATCCGGAAATCGACCTCCGCCAGGACGACGCCGTCTCCCGGCGCCATGCGAAGATCTTCTTCAAAAACGGCGCGTACATTCTGACGGACCTGAACAGCACCAACGGGACCCGACACAATCACCAGTGGTTGCCGGCCGAGCAAGAAGTGGTCCTGCGTCCCGGCGACGAGATCGAAGTCGGAGAGCAGACGCTCATCCGCATCCTCGAAGCGCCGCAGCCCCATGCCTAAACGCGTCCGTGTTGGCGAGACCTACCTGCTGGCTCCGGGGGAGTCGCTCCCGGGCAAGGAGCGCTACCAGATCCAGCACTACGTGGGACAGGGCGCCTTCGCCGCGGCCTACAGGGCCACGGACGAAAAGGGCGACGTGTGCTTCATCAAGGAGTACTTTCCGGCCGACCGCCCCAGTCGGGCCACGGAGATCGCCCGGGTGTATGCCACCGAGCGGGACGTGGTGCGCCGCATCGGCAACTACGAGATGATCCCCCGGTTCCGGGACGCCATGGAACACGAGGGGTTTTCCTACCTGGTTACCGATTTCATCCCGGGCCCGGACCTGGAAACCGTGCTCAAGTCGCCGCAGCGCCCGGACATTGACACGCTCAAGCGCTGGTGTGTCTGCCTCTGCCACGAGCTGGCGTTCATCCACAGCCGGAACGTGGTCCACCACGATCTGAAACCGGAGAACATCCGGCTGAACGCCGACGGTGATCCGGTCATGGTGGACTTCAGCGCCGCCCACTGGTACCGCAGGCCGGGTGAGACGACCGATCTGCTGTTCGGCTCCGACAGCTTTCTCGCGCCGGAGTACGCGGAGCGCTCCGTGGAGGATGCCGAGGCCGGGAAGCGGATGGACGTCTTTGCCATGGGCCGGATCCTGGTGGAGCTCATCGTGGGCAAGCGGCTGACCCAGGAAGAGATCGACAGCCGGCGGGATCAGCTCTCCGGCGAGATCCTGCACAGCGGAAAGCTGGACGTGTCGTTTGTCCGCTCGGTGTTCAAAGCCGTCTCCTATGATCCTCAGCGACGGTATGAAAGCGGGGTAGAGCTGGCGGAGGATATCACTCCTGCCGCGCCGCCGGTCGGCCGAGTCCGCCCCGCGCGGATCGATCTCGGGCGAGTCGAGGACGCAGCGCCGCGCGAGGTGAGCATCCAGGCCTACAACGTGGGCGGGGGAACGCTTCGCGCGGAGATCGGAGCGGACGGAGAGTGGTTCGAAGTGGGAACCACGGGTGCCGTGACGAGCCGCAACGCCATGTTCGAGCGGAACCGGCAGACGGTTCGGGTGGTGGTTTACCCGGAGCGCGTCAGGCCGGGCACGCACGCGGCCGGGCGCGTGATCTTCTCTTTCCCGACCTCGGAGGTGGAGGTGCCGGTACTCCTCTTCCGCGCGGCGGAAGCGGCACATGTCTCGGTCAACCCGCCGGCACTGCGCATGAACGTGCCCGTGGAGGGTGCCGGGAGCGCCCGGCTGCAGTTCACCAACAGCGGCGAGGTACCCACCCGGGTGCACGTGCGCCGGCCACCCGACTTGTCGCTGGCCGTGGAGCCGGAGGACTTCGTTCTCCCGGCAGCCGGGCGGCAGGAGGTGACCGTGACGATTCAGGCCTCCGTATTGGGGGAGAGCGAGGCGAACACCCGGCTGCAGTGGACCGTGGACGACAACCCGCGGCCGGATATCCCGATCAACGCCGCCGTCCGTCGGGGCGGCGGGCTGCTGACGTCGCTCGCGGACCGATTTCGGAAGAAGTAGGCCCACGCCATGGCTCTCGAGGCACCGCTGAATCTATCCATCACCCTGGCCGAGCCGGCCGCCCGTGTCGGCCGCGAGCCGGACCAGTCGACGCACGCGTTGATCCGAGTCCACGTCCGGCCGGAGGCGGCGGTTCGTCCGCGGCTGGATCTCTGCTTCGTCCTGGACGCAAGCGCGAGCATGCACCGTTTCGTGCTGGATCCGCAGCAACGTGCGATGTGGCAGGCGCGCGCGGAGGCGCGCGGCGAGGTGCTCCGCCAGCACGCGGACGGAAGGACCGGAATGGTGTGGAGCGGGCAAACCCTTCGGGAGCTCCAGACGCATGTGAGCACTCCCATGCTCTCCACCCTGCGCGGCGTGTGGCGCACCCTGGAAGCACTGCAGCCGACGGACTCCAGCAGCGTGCTGGCGTTCGCCGATCAGGCGGCGGTGGTGTACCAGGACCAGGGCGTCGCCAGCAATGCGCAGCGGCTGGAAACAGCCCGCGCGGCGCTCGGGCGGCTGGGCAGCGGGGTGGATGAGAGCGGCCTGGGGCGGGGCACCCGGCTGTATGCCGCCCTGCAGGATGCGGTACAGCGGCTGAGCGCCGATCTGCACAACCCGGCGCTCAGGCGGATCATCCTGGTGAGCGATGGCATCATCGAGGACCGGGAGCCGTGTCGCGCGCTGGTGAACGCGGCCGCGGACCGGGGGATTGTGATCAGCGTGATCGGGGTCGGGGACGAGTTCGACGAAGAGTTCCTGATGCTGGTGGCGGACCTGACCCGGGGCAATTACTACTACGCCGCCACCGCTCCGGAGGTGGAGCAGGCGGTCCGGTGCGAGCTGGAGAGCGTCACGCAGGCCGTGGGGCGGAACGGCATGCTGCGCCTCTTTCCGGCGAATGCCACGATCATCGAGGATGTGTTCCCGGTTGCCCCCGCGCTCTCCGAATTCCAGGCCGTCTGGATGGAAGGCGGAGCTTGGCGCTTCAATATCGGCGACATCTCCGCGGCGAGCCCGCTGGAATTCCTGGCGCGCCTGGCGCCGGCCGCGCACCCGCCGGGTGACGTCGTGCTTGGGCGGGTGCGAGTGGAAGCGCTCCTGCCGACGACGAACGAGCCCATCGCCGTTGATGCGAGCTGCCAGCTCCGATACACGGACGAGTCCGCACTCCTTCAGGCGCGGGATGAAGCGGTCATCGAAACGGTCCGGAAGCTGGAAGTCTATCTGGAAGAGCGCAGGGCGGCGAGCGCCGCGGCCCGCGGCGACAGCGACGGGGAAACGCGCCATCTGAAGGCGGCCACGCGCATGCTCCGGAGCATGGGTGCGAGCAAGCTCGCCGACGAGATGGACGCGGCCGCGGACGATGCCGCGTCGGGCACCCGCAACCTGGGCCGCACCAAGCGGGTGAAGGCCGGCACTCGCCGCCTCAGCGCCCGCTGACCAGTTGCCCCGGTCGCGTCGGCTCGAGTCCGGGTCTCCGCCATTCGGTTGGCGGCAGAGACGGGGGGTCGGAGCCCGCCCGCCTCCATGCGCTCCTCACGATACTGCCGCATCCTTTCACGCGCTCGGCGCGCGCCGCGGGAGGGCGGAGCACCCTAGCCCGGATTATGCACGTCGTGCCTGGAAAGAGTACAGGGGGTGCGGGCTTGGCACG
>CAYQDT010000382.1:0-4832 GCA_964416225.1 uncultured bacterium | reverse complement strand
TCAGTGCCGCGCCATACGCCCGGGCGCCATTCACTTCCGTCACGACCCGCCGCTCCGGCAGGATCGCGCGGTATGGGGCGTCATTCTCCGCCGCGGCACCGAAGACGCGCATCACCGGGGCGGTGGCGTCGAATTGGCACATCGGCGGGAGGCCGAGCAGCAGCTCCATCGAATGGAGCACGCTGTCCGTGTTGTAGAAGCGATGATCCACCGTAGCCTGACGAATAAACGGGCTGATCACCAGGCACGGTGAGCGGTGCGCGTCCACGTGATCCTGCCCTCCCTGCGCGTCGTCCTCCAGGATGAAGATTGCGGTCGACTTCCAGAAGGGGCTCCGGCTCACCGCCTCCACCAGCTCGCCGACCGCGTAGTCATTGTCCGCGACCATGGCCCGCGGACTGTGGTGCCCAGCGGCCGTGCCGTTCGTATGATCCCGGCCGAAGCGCACCATCATGAAGCGCGGGAGATCGCCGCTCTTCACGTACCCGTCCCACTCCCGCTTCCACTCCGCGAAGCGGCTGGGGGCATGGAAGCGACCCGCCTCCTTCTTCTGGAGCGGCGCGGCCTGCCCGTGCCGGACCCAGGCATCGCTGTCCGCATAGGAGAGGTTGAACTGAAGGAAGTCCTCGTCCGTGTGCCCAACCAGGGGGAACTTGTCCGGCCGGCTGCGGCTGTCCGGCGGCAGCGCCGAACCGCCCAGCGGGTTCGGGTTGGCCTGGTGGGAGAAGAAGCCGTAGTTCCGCATCGACAGGTGATTTCGGGTTACGTTGTCCCAGATGTACCCGCCCGACGCGGCCGCGACATCGCGAAACCCGCCTGTTTCCGCATCGACGCCATTGTTCTGACCTTCGTAGTCGTAGACCCGCCCGCGCCCGCTGTAGCTGTACGGCACGTTGCGGACCACGTACTCATTCGCCATACCGGAGGTGGAGTAGTTCCAGCCGTCGCCGGAGACCTCCGCGCTGCAGTAGAAGTTGTCCAGCAGCACGAAGCGCTCCGCCAGCGCGTGGAGGTTCGGAGTCACCTCCCGGGGGAAGAGGCACTGGTTCGGGTCCCCATTTCCGCCGGGCAGATCTCCGAACACCTGGTCGTACGTCCGATTCTCCTTGACGATGTAGATTACGTGCTGGATGCCGGGGTTCTCCAGGCGCACCTCGTCCAGCTTGCGCCGGCCGGTCCCAATGAAGTTGTTGGCCATCACCTGGTTGGAGAGACGGCGCAGCTCATCCCGGTCCGGCAGCTCGATGACAGAGCAGGTGCCCTCGATGAGATCCTGAATGTACCGGCCCCACTTGCCGCCCGGTCCCTGGACCACATCATTCGGATGGCGCTCGCGCACCCCTTTCGCGCTGGTCACGAAGAGCCGGCGCCCGTTATCCGAGACGGCCACCGCAGTGGGATACCAGCCGGTTGGCAGGTACCCCATGACCTTCAGCCCGGCGGTCTCCACCACGGCGACCGCGTTCATGTCGCCGAGGGTCACGTACAGCCGCCGGCCGTCCGGAGAGAGGGCGAGGCCGGTCGGGGTCGCTCCCGGCAGGCCCCGGACGTCTTCCGGACGAATCAGGACGGTGCCGGTGATCCGATCAGTTCGCGTATCGATGACGGTCACCGTGTCGCTGCCGGCGTTGGTGACATAGAGGCGCTTCTGGTCGCCGTCCAGCAGGAGCGCCAGCGGGTGGTCCCCGGTGTCGAGATTCGCCACCACGTGGCCCGCCTGGAGGTCCACCGCCGAGACGGCCCGGTCGCGCTCGCTGGTCACATACACCTTGCGGTTCGCGTCACGGCCTCGGGTCACCGCGGCCACGGCCAGGGGGAAGCCCGGCAGTGGAATCAGCGCGGTGCGGCGCCCCGTCGCGGTCTCGAGGACGCTCATGGAGCCGATGTTCTCGCCGTTGTTGTAGGTTTCGTTGTGAACCGCGTAGAGCTGGCGTCCGTCGCCGCTCAGGGCCAGACCCGCCGTGAAGAACGGCTTCGCGCCGGCGCCCGACGGAGCATCCAGAATCTCGCGCCCCGTATCGGTCAACCGCCCGTCAGAGCTCAGCTCGAAGATCGAGATGCGGTCTTCGGCGCCGCGGGAGACGTACAGCGTCCCGCCGCCCGCCGCGGGCGCCAGCGCCAGACCATAGTACAGCCCCTGCTTGCCGGAGCCGCTCTTCCGGGGGCCGTTGAAATCAATCTGGGACACGATCTTGCCGTCCGCTGCGCGGAGCACCGTAAGCGCCTGTCGGTAGCCCGTGTCCGTCACGATGAGGAAGCGCCCATCCGGCGTCCGGATCATATTGGCGGGGAAGCTGCCGACACCCGTGTGCTCACCCAGCGGAGAGATCAGGCGACCGTTCGGCAGCGGAATGCGGGTCGCCTCACCGGCGCCGCGGACGCGGACGGCGCCGGCCGTGAGCAGCGCGGCACCGGCAACAAACAGGGCCGGAAGTACGGGGGAGAGTGGGGGACGAGTCATGAACACGTTCCTGCAGTGGCGTAACGAGGATACCGAGTGGTTCTAGCACGCCCAGGTTGCGGCGGGCTTAACATCATTTCGCAGCCCGGGCGGCCGCCGAAGCGGCCCGCAGAGCAACGCCGGTCAATTTACCGTCAGCCGCGGCATCCCCGCTGACCTCCTCAGTTCCGTGAGCGGCTTCACGCGCCCCTACGGGCGAGGGAGGCACCGGTGGCTTGGCGACCGGTCGGGCATGCCCTTTGACGCAAGCACCACGTGGTCCATAACCCGGGCCAAGAGCTGGAGCCACTGCCGCCGGCAGTTTTACTACCGCTACGCGCTCGCGCCGCGGGCCCGGCAGCCGGATTCGCCCGCCGAAGCGCTCGAGGCGGACCGGGTGCGGGGGCTAATCAGCGTGGATGCCTGGGCCGGCGAAGTGGTTCACGAGGTGATCCGGGCCGTCCTCAACCGCTGGCGCGCCGGGCGCGGCATGCCCGAGCCGGAAGCGATCGAATATGGGGTGCGGCTGCTCCGCCGCCAGTTCCGGGATTCCGGCGAGTACTGGTCGGCGCCGGTGGAGGCGTTTCCGCGCCGTCCCACGCTGCTGGACCTGCATTACTACCGGGAGGAGACGCTCGGCCGGCAGCGCGCCGGAGAGCTGAAGGAGAGAGTGGCCGAAGCGGTGCGGCAGTTCCTCCGATCACCGCTGGCGCTGCGAATCGGGGAGGTGGGGCCGGCCCGGTGGCTCCCGATCGATCGCAATGCGGCGGCGCGCCTGGACAATGGAATCCTGATTCTGGTGAAGCCGGACTTTGCCTATCGTGATGGCGACCGGCTGCACATCGTGGACTGGAAAACCGGGCGGCCGGACGCCTCCTGGGAAGGCATTCAGCTTGCGTGCTACGCCCGCTACGCGGCCGAAAAGTGGGGCCAGCCGCCGGAGGAGGTGGAGGCGTCGATCGTCTACCTCTACCCGGAGTTCACGCGGGCCGCGGTGGAATGCGGTCCGGCGGCGGTGGCGACGGTTGAGCATTTCATTGCGGAGAGCCATGCCGAAATCAGCGCGGCCCTGGCGGGCGAGCCGTCGCTGGAGCGGTTCCCCGTCTGTGAGGACGCCGGACGGTGCCGCTGGTGCCCGTTCCGGGGCCTCTGCGACGGTGCCCGGCGATGGGACTGACGGCGCGCGGTGCCCTGGGGAGCCCGGGGAGAAGGAAGGGGCAGCCGCCGGGTGGAACCTGTCCCCGGCGTACGTGCTCCCCGAACGCGCCGCTTCCCCAAGCATGACCCCCGGGGAGGGCCTCATATGGAATCGTCGCGACTTGCCATCCTGCTCACCCGGCTTCGGCGGCTGCACAACCACGGCGGTGTCCCCGTCTCCGCGCACGGGACCCGTGACTGGTACGAGGTGATGCTTTTCCCCCCGGCGGCGGAGGCGCAGGTCGCGCGCGCGCAGGAACGACTGGACAAGCGGCTGCCCGCGGAGTTCCTGGACTTCTGGCGCTTCACCAACGGCGCCAACCTCTTCGTGAACGAGTCCGGGCTCCACGGCATCGGTATCGCCTCGACGGACCTGATCGTCGAGCTGGAGCGAGACGAGGTGGAGGTGTACGGCATCTCCACGCTGCGGGGTCACGCCGTCTTCGCCCGGGTGAACGGGGCGGGTGATTTCCTCGCGTTTGACCTCGCGAGCGGGGCCGTGGTAGACGGCGTCCATTCCGAGAAGCCGGAGGAATGGAAAGTGGTGGCCGGCAGCTTCACGGAGTGGCTGGAGCGGTTGATCGACCAGGACGGCCGCTATTACTGGATCGAGGCCCTGTACGACGCGAGCTCCCTGGCGGAGTAACCTCGCGTGCCGCCTGCTCTCACGACGGCCGAACGCCTCCGACGCCGTGCCCATGGGAGGTACCTGCTCGGACGTGCCCGGCTCAAGCTCGGGACCGCTCACGCTCTGATCGCGCTGGCGCAGTTCCTTCGCGATCTGAACGTTCCCAACTCCGCGGCCGCGACTGGAACCCGCCGCCTCGTCCGGCTCGGTCCGATTGCCGGCATTGCCGGCACCGCTTGGTGGGCCTGGGCTCATCCGACGTCCGAGATTGTCTTTTCGGGATGGTCAGCGGGTACCTTGCCGGTCTCGGCGGGCGGTATCTCCTTCTGCGGGTGCGCCCGAGTCGTGCGCCCAAATCCTGATCCCGGCGCCCGGCCCGCGGTCGCCGCTCCCGCCTGACCCGATGCCTGACCGTCCTGTTCGCCGCCGGACCCGTTGCCCGGGTCCGGCGGCGAACAGGACGGGAGACGCTCACAGCAAAAGAGGGGAGCGCCGGCACCGGCGCTCCCCTCCGATCAGGACCGGGTGAGCCACGCTATACCCGGGTGCGCGTATCCGTGAACGCGT
>CAYQDT010000381.1:0-4834 GCA_964416225.1 uncultured bacterium | reverse complement strand
TCGCCCCCAAGGGTCCCGGACACCTGGTACGGCGCGTTTACACGGAAGGCAGCGGCGTGCCGTGCCTGATCGCCATCTACCAGGACGCCACCGGTGACGCGAAGGCCCTCGCCCTGGCCTACGCCAAGGGCGTCGGCGGCACCCGGGCGGGCGTGCTGGAGACGACCTTCAAGGAAGAGACGGAGACCGACCTCTTCGGCGAGCAGAGCGTGCTTTGCGGCGGAGCGTCGGCCCTGGTGAAGGCGGGCTTCGAGACGCTCGTCGAGGCGGGCTACCAGCCGGAGATCGCCTACTTCGAGTGCCTCCATGAGCTGAAGCTCATCGTGGACCTGATGTACGAGGCGGGCATCGCGGGGATGCGCTACTCCATCTCCGATACCGCGGAGTTCGGTGACCTGACGCGCGGCTCGCGCATCATCAACGACGACACCCGGCAGGAGATGCGCAAGATCCTCCACGAGATCCAGAGCGGCCAGTTCGCGCGCGAGTGGATCCTGGAGAACCAGGTCAACCGGCCGGTGTTCAATGCGCTCCGCCGGCAGGACCAGGAGCACCAGATCGAGCAGGTCGGCCGGGACCTCCGCAGCAAGATGAGCTGGATCAAGCAGAAGCGCTCCGTCGGCGAGCAGGTGGAAGCCACGGAAAAGCAGCAGATCCAGAGCCGCTTCAGCAATATCGGAGAGTAACGCCGCCGGGCGCCGACTTCCGAGCGCCGTTCTTTCCGCGGCCACGCCAGACGGCCGAAAGAACGGCGCTCGAGGGCGCACTCTAGCGCTGCGCGGCAGCCCTCGCCGCTTTTTGAGTCTCGAATGATGACGCGGACTCCAGATTGGAATGAGAACACGCCGGGCCGGCCGTCCTCACGGATGGCTGCCCGGCGGGCCCTGATCGCCGGGTGAGCGCGGGATCATCCCGCAGACGCTCCCGGGCACGCCGCTTCGTGCCCCCGCCCTCTGTTTTCAGGATCAGGAAACCCGGAGACTACCGATGGACCGCAGAATCAAGATTTTCGATACCACGCTCCGCGATGGCGAGCAGTGCCCGGGCGCGAGCATGACCGCCGCGGAGAAGCTGGAGGTGGCCCACCAGCTCGCGCGGCTGAAAGTGGACGTGATCGAGGCCGGCTTCCCCATCTCGTCCCCCGGCGACTTCGAGTCGGTGCGGCAGATTGCGCGGGAAATCCGCGGGCCCGTCATCTGCGGCCTCGCGCGCGCCGTGGAGAAAGACATCGACCGGGCCGGCGAGGCGGTCCGGGATGCCGATCACGGCCGGATCCACACCTTCATTGCCACTTCCGACATTCACCTCCAGCACAAGCTCCGCAAGAGCCGGGACGAGGTGCTGGCGATGGCCGTCGCCGCCGTCACCCGGGCGCGGAAATGGGTGGAGGACGTGGAGTTCTCCCCGGAAGACGCTGCTCGCTCCGACCTGGACTACCTCTGCCGGGTGGTGGAAGCGGTGATCCGCGCGGGCGCCACCACGATCAATCTTCCGGATACCGTCGGGTACGCGACGCCGGAGCAGTACGCGCACATCTTTCGCACGCTGATCAACCGGGTGCCGGGCGCCGAGAGCGTGACCTTCTCGTGCCACTGCCACGACGACCTCGGGATGGCGACCGCAAACGCGCTCGCCGCGGTCCATGCGGGCGCGGGTCAGATCGAGTGCACCGTGAACGGCATCGGCGAGCGCGCCGGCAACACTTCGCTGGAAGAGGTGGTGATGGCGCTCCGAACGCGTAAGGATTACTACCAGGCGGACACCGGCCTGGACACCCGGGAGATCTTCCGCACCAGCCGGCTGGTGAGCAAGAATACCGGCTTCCTCGTGCAGCCGAACAAGGCCGTGGTGGGGGCGAATGCCTTCGCGCACGCTTCCGGTATCCACCAGGATGGGATGCTGAAGGAGCAGACCACCTACGAGATCATGCGCCCGGAAGACGTCGGTCTGGACAGCACCAAGCTCGTCCTCTCCAGCCGGAGCGGACGGCACGCCTTCAAGGTCCGGATGGACGCGCTCGGCTACACGCTGGAAGGCGCCGACCTGGAGCGGGCGTACGCGCACTTCCTCGAGGTTGCCGACAAGAAGAAGGTGGTCTTCGACGAGGACCTGATCGCGCTCATGGCGGAGAATGAGGCGCTTCAGGACAGCGAATACTCGCTGGAATACATGACGGTGGTCACCGGACTGGAAGGTGTGCCGACGGCCACGGTGCGCCTGCGGCGCGGCGAAGAGCGGTTCACCGAGGTCGGAACCGGAGTCGGCGGCGTCGACGCGGTCTACCGGACCATCGACAAGCTGGTCCCGGTGGAGCACGAGCTGGTGGACTACATCGTGAGCGCGGTCACCGGCGGCACGGATGCGCTGGCGGAGGTGACGGTGCGCCTGAGCCGCGGCGAGCAGGTCTTCACCGGCCGCAATGCCAGTCTGGATGTCATCGAGGCGAGCGCGAAAGCCTATTTGCAGGCCGTGAACAAGCTCCTCTACTACGGCGCCCTCCGCAGCGAGACGCAGCGGCTGGCAGCTCACGAGGTGTGACGCGCGGGATCCGGCGGAGGGCGCGGCTGCGGGGGCACCTCCTCGGGGCCGGCTGCCCTCCGCTCACGCTTCGCCCGACCGGGCCGCCGCCTCACCGCGGAGGGTCCCCGGAGCGCGGCACTCAAGACAACCGATGGCCCATCTAACCTGCGAGATACTGGAAGCACGGTTCCGGGAGCTGCCGCCGCCGCCGACGGATGAGGGCGAGGTGGTGCTCGTCGTGGTCCGGCCGGAGACGAATGAACGGTTCACCCCGGCCCGGGCGCGCCTGACGCGTGAGTACGGCGTGGAAGGCGACCGGTGGAGCAGGCGGGAGAACCCCAGTCCCCGCAGCCAGATCACGGTGATGCGGGCGGACGTGGCCGGTTTGGTTGCGGATGGGCAACCAATTGCGCTTTGCGGAGATAATTTGCAGGTCCGGTTGGATCTCTCCACGGACAACCTGCCGGCCGGAACGCGGCTGCGCGTGGGTACGGCACTCTGCGAGGTGACGGCGAAGCCCCATACCGGCTGTGGGAAGTTCGCGGCGCGATTCGGTCCGGAGGCGAGGGAGTGGACCAACAGCCCGGAGAACTCTGCCTACCGGCTGCGCGGAATTCACCTCTGCGTGCTGGAGCCGGGCGAGGTGGGACCGGGAGATCCGATCCGGGTGGTTGCGCGGCCGGACCGGCAGCTTTCATTGAATACGGATTTAGACGAGTCAGGAGTGAGCGGTGGCTAATCGCGCGGGACGCATTGCCGTGCTGCCGGGAGACGGCATCGGCGTGGAAGTGGTGGCGGAGGGCAGGAAGACTCTGGAGCGCGTCGGACAGGTGTTCGGACAGGAGTTCGAATTCCAGGAAGCGCTGATCGGCTGGGCGGCGATCGATGCCGCCGGCACCGCCCTCCCGGAAGAGACGGTCCGCATCTGCCGGGAGAGCGATGCGATTTTCTTCGGGGCCGTGGGCGATCCCGCGCGGGACGCCACCCTGGCGCCGAAAGAGCGGCCGGAGCCGGTGGCGCTGCTCGGGCTGCGGAAGGGGCTGTATGCGAACCTGCGTCCGGCGGTCCTCCACCCGGCCCTGGTGGATGTCTGCCCCCTGCGGCCGGAAATTGTCCGCGGCGGCGTCGATATCCTCATTGTCCGCGAGTTGACGGGCGGACTGTACTACGGCCGGCCGAAGGGTCGGGATGAGAGCAGTACAGTGCCGCGCGCCGTGGATACGATGGTCTATACCGCGCCCGAAGTGGAGCGGATCGCTCGCGTGGGCTTCGAGGCCGCGCGCAAGCGCCGGAAGAAGCTTTGCTCCGTGGATAAGGCGAACGTACTGGCGTGCGGTCAGCTCTGGCGGGAGGTGGTGAGCCGGGTGGCGCACGATTATCCGGACGTGGAACTGAGCCACCTGTACGTCGACAATTGCGCTATGCAGCTCATCCGCAACCCCGGAACGTTCGATGTGATCGTGACGGAGAACACGTTCGGTGACATCCTCTCGGACGAGGCGAGCATGCTGGCGGGCTCCATGGGGATGCTGCCCTCCGCCTGCCTCGGGGACGGAGACGTGACGCCGTTCTACGAGCCGATCCACGGCTCCGCTCCGGACATCGCCGGCAAGGGGATCGCCAACCCGGTCGCCGCCATTCTGACCGCCGCGATGCTGCTGCGGCACTCGTTCCGGCTGTACGCCGAGGCCGAGGCCATCGAGCGCGCGGTGAGCCAGACCATTGAGGCCGGCTATCGTACGGCGGACATTGTCGCTCCTGGAGGTACGCCCATCTCGACATCCGAGATGGGCAGTCAGATTACGGAGCGGATCGTCGCCGCCTGATCGCCATCCCGCAGGAGCCCTCACCCCTTCCCTATCCGGAGGACCGGAGCGGGGGCCCACCGGGCGGGGTGAGGGCTTTTTGTTGGCTCTGGATTTCAGGGGATCGGTGGAGCAGTGCCACCGTCCCGATCTCGGGAGCAGCGGAAGGGATGACGGACGGGGAGCGCGACGTTCGATCGCTGGACGTCTGACCGGACGCCGACCGTACTCCTGTCGCTGCCGCGGCACCTCCGTGCCGAATGATTGTGAGACCAGCTATGATCCAGCTTTACGATACCACGCTCCGCGACGGGAGCCAGGGCGAAGGCGTTAGCTTTACGGTGCAGGACAAGCTCCGGGTGGCGCGGCGCCTGGACGAGCTGGGCGTCCACTACATCGAGGGTGGATGGCCCGGCTCCAATCCGAAAGACATTGCGTTTTTCGAGGCGGCCAAAACGGAGCTTCAACTCCGCAACGCGCGGCTCTGCGCCTTCGGCAGCACGCGGCGC
>CAYQDT010000380.1:0-4837 GCA_964416225.1 uncultured bacterium | reverse complement strand
CCGGCCGCCCTCTAACGCGCGCTTCGGCGGCCGGATGCCGGGAGGCGCGCGGGTGCGGCGGGCGGATCCCCCGCCGCCCATGGAGCATACGGAGTTCCTCTGGGAAAATCCCGGCGGCGCCCGCGTCCTTCACGGGAGCACGGGGCACTTTGAAGGCAGGCCTGCCGGGAAGCGGGGCTGGGCGGCACGCCGCTGAGCATGATTCCACGCTCGTCGTCCCATCAGGAGACGCGCCTGCGCGATTTGTCATCTTCATGCGCTTTGCTGCGGCCGCACTCTGCGAACCGGAGCGCTTCCGCGACCTCGCCCGGAAGTTGAGCGCGAGCTCCAGGAATTGCATCCCGGTGCGCACTGGAGCCGGTGCGGCGTACTTCTGGGCCGTTGCGGTCTGGCCGAGTTTTCCGAAGCACCGTCCGGAGAGGTGGCTTCGGCGGCGGCGCTATTGATCCGGGTCCGCGCCGGAGCGAGGACCCCAGACCCATTCCGCGATTTCCTGGAACACCTTCCTCGGGACGCCGGACGACTTCGACCGCCAGGAGGCACGGCCCTCCGCGCGCTCCGAACGATGCCTCCCAGCGGCGGGTGCTCGCGCGGTATGCCGGGGGCGGGTTGCGCGGCCGTCGTCGGCTCGTTTTTGGGGGATGTTCGGAGCCACACCCGGCGCTGCGACTGCCGCTGCCCGTGGAGGCGGGGACCGGCCCGGTGAAGCGGTCAAGCCGGCCACCGGGCGACCGCGGTGCCGCCGGCTGCCGCACCTCCGGCGCGAAGGGCGTTACCCTGGGGTCCGGGCGGCAAACTCGCCGCATCAGCGTCCTCTGAACGGGGCATCCTGAATCCACAGTCAGTACCCGGTGTGACGACAGCAGGTGCGGTGCCGGCCGTAGGTGTTGGGCCGTCCGCTGGCAAAGTGTCGGAAGCCGGCGTTGTGGAGGCCACGAGCATGGACGCGCGAGACCACGACCGGCATTGTCTGAACCGGCCGGAGGAGGAGGTCGACTTTCCGCTGATCGTGGTTCCGGATTGGGACGCGCAGGTGAAGCGGGCCGAGAAACTCTGCCGGCTCATCGACCGCCACCTGGACTACGAAGCGCGCGGACGGCTCCTGACGGCAGCCGATGAGTTCCGGCCGTCTTACCTGTGTCCCGGCCAGCGCGTCGCGCTGATCACGGACCTCTACGGCGGTGCGCGGCCGCACCGGCGTTGAGCGTCAGCCGTTCACGGAACGCTCCCCGGCGGCGGAGACGGCAGCCTTTTCCGCACCCCGCCCTGCGATCCGGCACCGTTCGAGGAGTGGCAGCACCGCGGGAGAAGCAGTATAGCGGGGAAGGAGTCAGGCTTGCTGGTAACGGAGCGTCTTTGGGAAAGCCTGGAGGCGCGCCTCTCGCGAGGCGTGGCGCCGCCACTGCGGGTGCTCGTCGCCGCGAACGCCTCGGACCCCGCCCAAGATCCGGAGCGTCTGCTGACGCTCCTTCTGACGCTCCTACCACTTCCCGCCGGCAGCCAGGTCTACGTTCTGGCCGTGCTCGACCCGTCCGGGCGGCGGGTGCCGGCGCCCCGCGAAGGTGCCGCGCCGGAACGGGACTCGGGGACCGGAGAGGCGGCGGAGGCGCACCTGGCGCCGCCCGGGCTTCGGATCACGCATGGTGCGCGGCGCGGCGTGCTGGCCGCGGAGGTGGCGCACGCCGCCGCCGCTTTCCGGCCGGACCTGCTGGTTGTCGGCTCGCGTGGGCGTGGCGGAACCGGTTGCCTGCCACACGGCAGTGCGGCGGAGAACGTGGCGCGGCACGCAAGTACTCCGGTCCTGGTGCTGCGGGCGCCCTTCCGGGAGCTGCGTCGGGTGCTCGTGGCGGTAGACGGCTCTGAGTACGGCCACCGCGCCGTCTGCCTCGCGGGCCATCTTCCGCTGCCCCGGGACACGCGGGTCGTACTCTGCAACGTGGTGCGTCCTTATTACATCCCGATGGGTCCGGAGCCCGTGGTTGACATCGATGAGATCGTGGCGGACCTACGGAAGCAGGCAATAGATGATGCGGAGCGGCTGCTCAGCGCGGCCGCGTGGAACCTCGAGCAATGGGGGAAGCAGGTCGCCATCCAGATTCGCCATGGCGATCCGGCCGGCGAGCTCCTGGATCTTGCGGCGGAGGGGCCTGCGGACCTTGTCATTACCGGCGCGCGGGGCCACTCAGCGCTCCACGGGCTGATCATGGGTAGCGTGGCGGACCGCCTGCTCAAGAAGGTACACTGCTCGGTGCTCATCGCCCGCTAACCGCGTGAAAGGCGGCAGCGGGCCGAGAGCGTGTCCGCTCACTCGGAGCCAGCCGGACTCCAGAACACCCTCAGGAGCTCCCGGGCCGCCGGCGCCGGTGCCTGATCGGTGTGCACGGTCACCCAGCGCCCTCCGGCGGCACCGTCATCTTCCGGAGCTGGGAGTGTGGGACACCGACGCCGCTGCGCTTCGTACACAGCGGTGCCCGCATCCGATGCCTCCCCACGCTGGTGCTCGCGCCGGCCGAGGCGAGCCCGGATGACCGGGTCCGGACAGTCACACCGCACGACCCAGCACTCCGCGCCGGCCGTGGCGGCCAGTGCGGCAGCGGAAGCCCGCTCCGGCGCCGAGAGGAAGGTGGCGTCCAGGATCACGTGCTCCTTCCGCTCCAGGTGCGCCGCCGCGCGGCGGCGCAGCGTTTCATACACCGCGGCGCGCGCCGCGGCCGTGTAGGCCGCCTCCGGCAGCCGCAGGGTGGGCGCGACCCCGGCCTGCTCTTTCCGGGCGTCGTCGGAGGAGAGCCGCACCGCGGGGAGCCTGCGTGCCAGCTCCTGTGCCAGGGTCGACTTTCCCGAGCCGGAGTAGCCGACCATCAGGAACAGCGCGGGAGCGGGCCGGCACTCCGCGTAGGAGCGGGCCAGGTCAAAGGCGGCGGCGGCCAGCGATTGATGCTCCTCACGCTCCGGCGCCGGGATCTCCCTTTCCGCCGCGGCGAGCAGCGCGATCTTTCCCCGCACATAGGCCCGATAGCACCGGTAGAAGGAGAGCAGCTCCCGCAGACCGCCGTCGTCGGAGAGCGCCACGTACTCATCCACCAGCGCGGTGCGGAGGTCGGCCCGGCCGGCGAGATCCAGGTCCATGGCGAGGTACGCCAGATCAGACGCCACATCGCCGTAGCGGAAGCGGTCGTTGAACTCGATACAGTCGAAGATCTGGACGCCCTCGCCGACGGGCGCGCAGAGCGCGATGTTCTGGGCCCGGAGATCGCCATGGCCGTCGCGGATGCGGCCGTCGGCCATCCGCCTGTGAAACAGGCGGCGGTTGCGGTCGAGGTACCGGAACGAGTACTCCCGGATCGCATGGAGGTGCTCGGGCGGAAGCGCGCCGTCCCGGTGAGCCATGGTCTGCGCGAAATTCTCCTCCAGGTTCCGTCGCACCACCTCCGGCGCGCCGAACCCGGCAATCCCGGCATCGGTCGCGGCGGCTGCGTGGAACCGCGTCAAAATGCGGGCCACCTGCCGGAGGTCGTCGGCGGACACGCTGCTGGCGGCGAGCCGCCGCGGGAGGAGGTCCGCTTCCGGAAGTTGTCGCATCCGCACCGCCCACTCCACCGGTGTGCCGACCGTGTCGAACCGGAGCCCGCCCTCGGCCTCTACCACGCGCACCAGGTCCAGGTAGACCTCCGGGCAGAGGCGCCGGTTCAGCAGGAGCTCCCGCTCGCAGTAGTAGCGGCGCTTGTCCAAAGAGGTGTAGTCGAGGAAGCCGAGGTTCAGCGGCTTTTTGATCTTATAGGCGTGGCATCCGGTGAGCAAGACGCACGAGGCATGCGTCTGTACGAGGCGGACCTCGCAGACCGGCTCCGGATAGGCCGCGGGACGAGAAAGCTCATGCAAAAGCCGTTCGAGCGTAAGGGCGGCGGGCGCCGGGGTTCCCGCCGCCGCTCCGGATGCTGAAGGCTGCGTCACTGGCTTCTACTCCGCCGCGCCGCCGCTCAGCGCGCCGGCCGGATGGAGAGTATCCACATGAGCACAGCCAGAAGAGTAAACAGCCAGGCGAGAATGGCAGGGTGCTGCTCGGGTAACGGTCGCTCAGTGCTCCGGTTCACGGTGGTGCCTCCGGGAGTGTCGCATCCGGCTTCAGGATACCCGGTCCACGCCACATCGATCGCCGGCTCTTCTCAACCCGCTCCGCACCCGGCGAGGTGGTCCTCCGGCGGTGCGTCGCGCCGCTACGGCTTCAGCTCCGCCCGGACCGCCGCCGCGGCTGTGTCGGATGGGAGTTGTCTCCAGCCCTTCGGGCGACTTCCGGACCGTCTGCGGGAAACCGCCCCTCACCGCGGTTCCGGTGCCGCTGCCCGGGCAAGTCTCCGGTTTGGAAGCCGTCAGTCCGCCGCCCGACCGGCGAGGAGAGGCGCGCCATCCGGATCTTGATGGTTCGGCTGCGCGGGCTCCTCGCCGGGATCCGGCGCGTGTTCCGCAGGCTGCGGCTGCAGTGGGAGGGCGAAAGTGAAGGTGCTCCCGCTGCCAAGCTCGCTCTCCACCCAGATGCGACCGCCGTGCGCCTCCACCGCCAGCTTACAGAACGTGAGGCCCAGGCCGGTGGAGTTCACCCGCCCCTCTCTCCGCTCCGCAACCTGGCCGAACTTCTCAAAGATCCGGCCGAACGCGGCCGTGGGGATGCCCTCACCGGTGTCCATCACGGAGATACGGACCTCGCCGGGCGCCGGGTAGGCGCGCACTTCCACCCTGCCGTGCGGCGGAGTGAACTTGACCGCGTTCCCCAGAAGATTCACCAGGGTGCGGCGGAGCATGTCCGCGTCTCCGTCAACCGGTGGAAGGGCGGCGTCCGGGT
>CAYQDT010000379.1:0-4838 GCA_964416225.1 uncultured bacterium | reverse complement strand
CGTGTACCGGGATCGGCTCGCCGTTGCCGTGCAGGTCCACCGTTTCCGCCTCGACTTCGTCGGAGTAGGCGCGCTCGGGGATGATCTGCGCCTTGTCCCCCGCGAAGAGGATGGTGGCCTTGTTGCCGCGGATCATCGGCCGCATGCCCTGCTCGTTGATCGAGTCGGACATGATGATCATGGAGAAGCCATCAAAGTCCGCGGTCATGTAGGTGAAGTCCGGCACCTCGCGGTCCAGCTTGCCGGTATCCGGATTCACCTTCTGCACCGCCAGCACGCCGCCCGAGCTGACCCGCTTCGGGAAGCCCTGCAGGCCTTCCGTCGGGATGCCCAGGGCGATGAACAGCGGCAGGATGCGGTGCGGCATCAGGTCGCCGATGAGGCCGGAGCCGTAGGCCCAGTACTTGCGCCAGCGGAAGAAGCGATCCGGATCCCACTCCTTCGGGCCCTCGCCCTTGCGGAAGGTCTCCCAGTCGATGTGGTCGTCGCCGCTGGCGTGCGGGCCGGCCGCGTTGTGCGGCGCCTTATAGGGGTTGTCGCCGTAGCTGTTCCACTCGCCGACCTTGTTGTCGCCGCGGTTATAGCTGTGCTGCCCCATCACGACTTTGCCGATCTTGCCGGACTTCACGATCTTCTGGATGTTGTAGTACATCGGATCGGAGCAGCCCTGCGAGCCGAGCTGGAACGTCCGGCCGGTCTTCTTCACCGTGTCGAGGAGCGCGAACGTCTCATCGATCGTCTTGCACATCGGCTTTTCGCAGTAGACGTGCTTGCCGGCGTTCATCGAGTCGAGCGCGACCTGGGCGTGCCAGTTATCGGAAGTGGCGACTACCACCGCGTCGATGTCCTTGTTTTCGAGCATCTTGTGGTGGTTGTCAAACCACGCGCTCTCCGAGAGACCCAGCTCCGTGCCGGCCTGCCGGCGGCGGCGCCCGTACAGATCGCAGACGGCAATCTGTTCGGTGTTATTGTCGCTGGCGTGCTGCTTGATCAGGCGGACGTGGGCACCGTAGCCCTGCACGCCGAGGCCGACGTGCGCGACGTGGATCCGGTCATTCGCTCCGATCACCCGGCCGGAGACGATGGAATAGACCGAGCTGCGGGCAATGCCCGGAGTGGCGGCCACGGCCACCGCTGCCACGCCAGTCCGGAGAAATTCTCGGCGCGAGGATTTCTCGTTCTGCGCGTTGTCCATTGGACTTGCTCCTTAATCGCAAATGCGAAGCGCTCCCCGCGCCCCGAAGATGAAGTGGACGTTTGGGAACAGGAATTAGAGGCTGAACCAGTCGTCCTGGAAGGTGACTTTGCTTCCGCTAAGGACCGCCTCGTTCGCCTTGAGGGCCACCACAGTCGCCTCGAACCCCTCAGCGGGACCCGGGACCAGCGGCGGATGCGAATCTTCTTTCGTCGCGTCCTTGGCGGAAATCCTCTGTCCCTTCTGACATGATTTGAGGAACCCTTCGATTGCCTGATAGAGGGAGGTCCGGCTCACGTCGGTGCCTACCTCACCGGGCTGCTTGCCCAGGGCGAGCTGCTTGGTGGCGTCCGCCACGAGCGCGATACCGGTGCCGAGCTTCATCCCGCTTCCGGCGGCCACATCGCCAATGACCATCTCGTCCTTGCGTGCGAAGACCTCCCAGCCGAGCTGACCCGCATCCGGCTCCTTGAACATCCAGGCCCGCTGATCGCGGAGGATGACGGCCGCGTCCGTGCCGAGGTACAGCTCGTAGGCGCCGTCAAAGGAGTTGGTCAGCGTGGCGTCATAAACCATCCGGACATGGCCGGGATACTCCACCACGCACTGGACGGTATCCGGCACGTCTCGCCCATCGTTGTACAGAAGGGTGCTGCTGTAGCCCGTGATGGACGTGGGGCGGGACTTCAGGTACCAGGAGGTCGTGTCGATCTGGTGGATTCCCACCTCGCCCATCAGGCCGGCGGAGGTCTCGCGCTTGAGCCGCCAGTTGAGCTGCGCTTCCCGCTCGGACGAGGGGTTGGCCTGCCGCCAGCTCGTCTTTGCGTGCCATTGGCAGCGCGCTTCCGTGATCTTGCCGAGCGCGGAAGAAGCCACGAATCGGCCCACGTGCAGCGCCTGCAAGTTGCAGCGACCCTGGAGCCCGGACTGGAAGACCGTTTTGGCGGCCTTGCCGGCCTGGGCGATCGCGCGCGCGTCTTCAATGGTGTGCGCCAGCGGCGCCTCGCAGTAGACGTGCTTGCCCGCCGCCAGGGCGTCCACCGCGATCTGCTTGTGGAGGTGGGTCGGCGTGGCGATGAAGACCGCCTTCACGGCCGGGTTCGACAGCACCTGCCGGTAATCCGCCACCAGTTCCGCCTTCGGGGCGATGGCCTGCGCCTTTCTGGTAAAGACGGGCGCCTTGAAATCGTCGCAGATCGCCACCACGTTGGCGACGGGGCCCACGCGGGCCAGCGCGGTCAGGATCTCCCGGCCCCGGGGACCGAGGCCGATCACCGCCAGCCCGACGGGCGGTCCGGTAAGCTCGTCCAAGGGCCGCGCGGCCGGAGCGGCGCCTGGGGCGGCTGCCGCGCCCTGCGCCTGCGCGGCGGTGATCTCTTCGAGCGCCAGTCCGGCGCCGAGAGAGCCGAAGGCAAGCCCGCGGAGGAGCTGCCGGCGATTCAGGTTGGTGTTATCGATCATTCTTTCGAGTAGGTTCGCGACGGTCTCGCAGCCGCATGGCCGCTGACCGGTATTATTAAACGCCGACCGGCTCCCGCTTTCCCGAAGAGAAAAGCCTGCTCCTGGAAAATGCGGAAAAAAGCAAACGGATGCTCGCTGGCCTTCCGGATGTGGCTCCGTCAAACCACACGGGTTGGAGTGCTGCCTGTTCAGGCGGGCGGAAGCACATGCGTGCCCTGCAATGAGGCCCCACCATTATACACGGTGCGCACCCCAAAGCAGGATACGTTGCCGACCCGGCCCGTGATGGTTGCATTTTGGTGATGGTGTAAGCCCGGACAGGTTCGTGCTCCGCTCCCGCTGAATGGGCGGTCCCCTGAATGTGGAGGAACCGGTTGGGAGCACGCGGGTTCCCCCTGGATCTTCACGCGCGGCTGCGGTTCTCTGAACGGGAGAGTCGCCTCGGAGGCCGCGCGTCCGCACGGCCGTCCCCTCGGAAGGATGCGGCGCGTCCGGCTCCCGCTCTCTGCTCACCAACTCGGGAGGCGAAGGGATGTTGGGTGGCTGCGGGGACGGCTCCGGGAGCCGTTGGGTGCCGGGCGGACGCCGACCGTGATAAGAGGCTAGAGGCACGCGATCAAGTTGGGGCGCGGCTGCCCGGCTCGGCTTCTCTCTAGTCAACACCTAACGCCTGACACCCAAACAGATGGCCATTAAATTTCGCACGGACGAAGTGTTCGAGGTGGGTCCCAAGGTTTGGATCCGCAACATGGTGGACAACGCCGCCTGGGCGGACCTGGGCGACGGCGTGGCGATGATCGACGCGCTGGACCCGGCGGACGACGGGCCCATGGAAGAACAGATTCCGCGGGACATCCGGGAGACCGCCGGCAAGCCCATGAAGTGGCTGGTCAACACGCATTGGCACCCGGACCACATCGGCTTCAACGAGGCCTGGGCGAAGGCGGGGGCCACCGTGATCGCGCACGAGACGTGCGGAACGGCGCAGCCGGAGCACAACGGGCAGCCGAACATCACCTTCACGGACACCTACACGCTAAAGGGCTCCGAGCGCCAGATCGAGCTGGAGTACCTGGGCGGGACGCACACCCCATGGGACACGGTGGTCTATTTCCCCTGGGCGAAGGTGCTGCACATCGCGGACCTCTTTGGATGGGGCATGATTCCGCTGGCCCGCTATGACCAGGCAAAGATCGACCTCCTGAAGCAGCGCCTGGCCCGCGTCCTGGAGTACGACGCGGACACCTACATCGTGGGGCACGGCCCCCTGGCGAAGCCGGAGCACGTCAAGCGTTGGCTGACGTACCTGGATGACCTGCTGCAGCGCGTGCCCCCCCTCGCTCGCTCCGGCAAGAGTCTCGATGAGATCGAGCGGGAAGTGCCGATCCCCGCGGACATGCAAGACTGGTGGAAACTCCCGGACTGGAAGCACCGGCACAACCTCCAGTTGATGGTGAAGGAGTTCGGCGCCTGAGCCGCGTTTTAAGCGGGCAGGCAAACACAGGTTTGCTATACTTTCAGCGGTGCGCGGAGCGAGTTTCACCGTCTTCCGCGCCGCTGATCAGCATCCGACCCAGGTCGGCAGCCTCCGCTCCGGACCGTTTCACCACCGCAGCCGCTCCGACTCTGGGTCATCTGGCATGTGCGAAGGAGGACGACGATGGCGAGTTCGCAGCTTGAGGCGGTTGCCCGTGGCATGGCGATGGCGCGCGAGCGATTCCTGTACGGACTCGAGAAGACGCCGGACGACCGGTTGACCTGGTCTCCCGGCGGCTCCGCCAAGACCCCGCTGCAGCTTGCGGGCTCCGTGAGCGGCTTCATGGGGTTCATGGAGCACGTCCTGCGCACGGGGGAAATGCCGGAGCGGCGGGGCGAGCTCCCGCCGGCGCCGGATTCGCGCCAGGCGGCGCAGGACGCCGTCCGCTCCGGCATCGACCGCCTGCTCGCCACCATTCAGGGGCTGGGTGAGGGGGACCTCCAGCGCCCGGTTCCCGTACCGTGGGGAGTGACGGTTCCGGCCGTCGAGTTTGCGTCGTTCGTGCCGGCCATCCTCGCGTATTTCCAGGGACAGTTGAACTACCTGCAGACCGCCTACGGCGACATGGACCCCAATATCCCGCCGTCCTGGCGCGGGGGCGAAGAATACCGCTAGGCCCCGTCAGGTGGGCGGGGGCGTGAGCCC
>CAYQDT010000378.1:0-4874 GCA_964416225.1 uncultured bacterium | reverse complement strand
CGTGGGACCCACCGGAAGGCGCACCACCGGAAGGCGCACCGCCGGAAGGCGCGCCGCCGTGGTAGCTGCCCCCGCCGTACGAGCCGCGCTCGCCGCCGTAAGAGCTCCGGCTCGGAGTGCTGTAGCCCGGGGACGGCGAGCGATAGCTGCCCCGCTCCGGCGCGCCATAGCCCGGATTTCCGCCGCGGTCATAGCTCCGTCCAGAGCCGCCGTAGGTGCCGTCGACCCCTCCCCGGCTGCGGCCGAACACGGCGCCGGAATCGCCGCGAGACGAATCCCGGCCGGAGGAATCCGCCCCGCCGCGGCGATAGGCGCTGTCCCGGTCGGCATGGCTGGAGTAGCCGGCGGGATAGGGGAAGTCCTGGTATCTCGGCTGCCGGTCAACCGACCGACCCCCGTACGCGTCACCGCCCCGGGAGTAATCCGGGGCGGTGCTGGCGTGATGGGAGCCGGGCCCCTCCGAAGAGGAGCTTCCACCGGTGCGCCGCGGGTCGTCCGGACGTCGGTCCGGGCTGGTGCTGGCTGGGCCGCGGCTCCGGTCGGGAGCCGGGCTCCGATCCGGAGCCGAGCTCCGGTTCGGGGTGTAGCCCCGGTCCTGGCCGGTACCCCGGTCCGGAGTGCGGCTCGGGTAGGAGCCGCGGTCCGGGGTGCGGCCGGGAGCGGCACCGTGTCCCGCGTTCGAGCCGCGGTCCGGCTGGCGATCGCCGGAGCGATAGCCGGCGCCGGCGGGGGTGCCCTCCCGGCTGCCGCCACCGTTCCGGCGGAAGCCGCTGTCCCGGTCCCCGCTGTCCGTGCGGCCGGAGCGGGTCACCTCGCCGGAGCGGTCCCGGCCCGGCGTGCCCGTCCGGTCTCCGCTGCGGTCACCGCCACGCTCTCCGGGACGGACGGTGTCTCCGGTGCGGGCGCCGGTGCGGTCGCCGTTCCGGCCGGGGTCACCGCCGCGGGCGCCGCTCCGATCGGCGCCGCCGTCGCGGTTCAGGGCGCCGTTCCGGCGGAAGCCGCTGTCCCGGTCTCGTGGGTCGCTGCCGGCTGCCGGCTCATTGCCGCGGCGGCTGCCGCTGATCTCTCCGCCGTTCCGCCGGCCGGGCTCACCCGTCCCGCCGCTGCCGGCGCTTGTCCCATTGCTCCCGCCGCGGCGGCCGATCTCGCTGCCCGCCTCCCGTCCGCCGGCGGCCGCAACGGCCGGGCGTCCCGGGTTGACGGTCGGCCGGAAGGTCTGGCGGCGATCCGCCTCCTCGCCGCGCACCACGTGCTGGGCCAGGTCCAGGTGGCCGGCCGGGTTGCGCTGGAAGGACTCCACCGCGCTCGGCCGCCGGGCCTGCGTCCGGTCCTTCATCGCGTCTTCGTTAAAGGTGCGGGCGATCAACTGCAGCCGCCGCTCCGGGATCCGGTTCTCCACCCGGAGCACGTGGTCCCGGGCCAGGCTGCCGTCCCTCGCCACGGTGATTCCGCGCACCCGCTCTCGCGGCACGCCGATCTCCCGATTGAAGTTCCGCACCACGGTGAAGTTGTTGTGGATGTCGATGTGATTGGCGGTGACGAACACCGAGCGGCCGCCGTTGTACCAGGGATGGTGCCGTCCGTAGAAGAAGCGATCCCGGTCACAGAAGGTCCAGCTCCGGCTGTCGATGCCGAAGCCGATGGAGATAAACGTCCCGCCACCATAGCAGGCGGGGCGGTCCCACGGATCCAGCGGGCACCAGCCGTAGTAGTTGCCGCAGGTGCTCCAGCTCACGTAGGCCGGGGCCCAGGCGTAACCGGGGCACCAGAGCCAGCCGTAGCTCGGCTGCCACATCCACCGGCCGTAGTGGCAGGTGGTGTAGCCCCACGGGGAATAGTCCACCCAGCTATAGCCGCAGGCGGGGACGTAGCTCCAGTAGCCGGTGGAGTAGGGCCGCCAGTCCGGCTCGCAGCGCGGGCGCCAATAGGAGACGTGCTCCACTTCCACCCAGGAGCCGTAGTCATCCAGTTCCCGCGCGCCGATGATCTCTCGCTCCAGGGAGCGCGGCACGGGGCGGCTGATGTAGTAGTCCACCCGCTCCCGCTGGAAGGCGTCGAAATCGTCCCGGTCATCCCGGTTGAACGCTGCGGCTTCCTCGATCTCCCGATCCGGCTCGAGATAGATCCGCCGGCCGTTGGAGACGCGTATCCGCCCGCCGCGGCTTCCCGCCACGAACGCGCGGCCGCTGAACACGGAGACGCGCGTGCTGTCTTCCTTGCTCAGGTCCACGCGGACCACGCTGTTCGGGTCCACGTCCACGCTGCCGGCGGGCGTGGAGACGTGAACCGGCTCCTCCAGGCGATCCGAGGCGTCCACGTACAGCGAGCCGGTCCAGAGGCGCAGATCGGCGCTTCCGGACAGGTGGCGGATCTCCAGCTTGGTGTCCTCGGCGAGGCGCAGCCAGGAGCCGCGCTCCAGCTCAACCTCCGCGCGCCCGGTTTCGTCCGTCCAGAGGGTATCCCCCTCCCGGACCACCGCGTTGCGCTGGAGGTAGCTGTAGTCGTCCTCGTCCACGCCGCGGACGGAGAGATTCCCGCGCAGGTCGCTGACCCGCGCGCTGCGGAACGCGTCGTCCGCCCGCGCCCCTCCGGCGAGGAGGAAGGAGGCGCAAAGGGCAAGCAGGCAGCTCCCAAGGGTCCGCTTCATGGCTGCCCGACTCCTTTCAAGTGGTCGCCCATCGATGGGCGGGGATGATGGTGCAATGCTTCCGTGACCCGTTCGAAAACAGAGTGCGAGGATGCGGACTCCCGACGGGCCGCCGCTCTCCGGAGAGGAAACTGGAAAGCATACCTAGTGTATCCATCCGGGATGACGCCGTGCGTGTCCTGCACCGGATTCAGCGGTATGGGGAAGACACCGGGTCTGCCGCCCGGGTTCCACCTTTTTGTTTGGCCCGGGATGGGCAGCCTATCCGGTGGCCGAGCGGCCGGGCGCCCGTTCGCCCAAAGGCTGGATTTTGAGCGTTTCCGCCCAGAGGAGTCGTGGAGGAGCGCCGATCAGCGCGGCCGTGGTCCCGCCGCCAGGATCGCCGGGTCGATCTGGCCCCGGTACTTTTGGGTCACACTGCCGGTAAACGCCGCCACCACCTCCCGCGCGGCGTGGTGATACGCCTCCGCACGGTCCTTCCAGGCGATTTCCGGATCCAGGAGCTCCGCGGGCACGCCGGGACAGCTCTCCGGGACCAGGACGCCATAGTCCGGGTGCGGGCGGAGGGGCATGCTCCGGAGGGCGCCGCTCTGGGCTCCGCGCAGCATTGCCCGCGTGGCGTCGATCGGCGGCCGGCGCCCGCCCTCGCCGTGGGCACCGCCGATGGTTCCGGTGTTCATGAGCACCACCAGCGGCCGGTGCCGGCGGAGGTAGTCGCGCATCAACTCCACGTACCGCCCCGGGTGCCAGGCGAGGAACGGGGCGGCGAAGCAGGCGCTGAAGGTGGGTTGGGGCCGGCTGCCGACGCCGCGCTCCGTGCCCGCCACCTTGGCGGTATAGCCGGCCAGAAACCAGTAGAGCGCCTGGTTTTCATCCAGGACGGATACGGGCGGCAGGGTCCCGCTGGCGTCATAGGTCAGGAAGACGACCGTGGAGGGATGGCCCCCCGCTCCGGAGAGCTCCGGGTTGGGCAGCGCCTCGAGCGGATAGACGCCGCGGGTGTTCTCCACGCTGGCGTCCTCGAAATCCGGGGTTCCATTCCGCACGGGCACGTTCTCCAGGACGGAGCCGGGGCGGTGCACCGCGTCCCAGATCAGCGGCTCTCCCTGCTTCGAGAGGCGGATCAGCTTGGCGTAGCAGCCGCCCTCGAAGTTGAACACCCCCTCCGGGCCCCACCCGTGCTCGTCGTCTCCGATCACCCGGCGGGTCGGGTCTGCGGAGAGGGTGGTTTTCCCTGTGCCGGAGAGGCCGAAGATCACGCTCACGTCTCCGGCGGGGCCCACGTTGGCGGAGCAGTGCATCGGGAAAACGCCCTCGAGGGGGAGCAGGTAGTTCATCAGGTAGAAGAAAAACTTCTTCTCCTCGCCGCCGTACTGCGTCCCGCCGATCACCCCGACCTGTCGCTCCAGATCGCAGAGGATCAGGGCGCTGCCCTCGCCGCCGGTCGGCGCCGACGGGGTGTAGAGGAGCGTGAACTCCGGCCGGTGCGTCCGCAACTCCTCGGGTGTCGGCCGCACGTACATGTGGTGGCCCATGAGCGCGTGCCAGGCCAACTCCGTGATCAGCGCCACGGGCACCCGGTGCTCGCCCCGGCCGATGTAGCCCTGGAAGCCGTACAGCCGGGGCAGGGCCCGCGCGTGCTCCGCGAACCGGGCCACCGCGGCCTCCGCAGCCTCGGGCTCGAGCGGACGGTTGAAGCTGCTGGTCCAGTCCACGCGCCGGGCGCTCGGCTCGCGCCGGACCGTGTACTTGTCCTTCGGGGAGCGGCCGGTGTACAGGCCCGTCATCACCGCCAGCGCGCCTTCCCGCGTGACCACCCCCTCCTGGTGGGCCACCGCCTGACGGACCAGCTCCGCCTCCGGCAGATTCCAGCGGACCCGCTCCTGCAGGGCCTGGAACAGGGTGGCGCCGGTGTAAGCCGGGACGGCGTGTGAGGCGGACATGGCGGGGCGAATCTCCTGGCGGGCGCGCGACGGCGCCCACCGCGCAGCAGTGACAACCCTCTATACCCGCGAGCCTGCGGGAACATTAGAAGTGCCTCGGCGCGGAGTCCAGGCACGCAGGGCGGCGCCGGCCGGGTATCAGCCGTAGGCGGCTACCTCCAACAGGACGCCATCCGGGTCATGGAAATAGCAGAGACGCTTCCGGCCGAGGTCGCTCACCTGGAAGGGAACCTCGACCGGATCACTGAGGAGCACCGCGCCAGCGGCCCGCAGCCGCCGCACGG
>CAYQDT010000377.1:0-4878 GCA_964416225.1 uncultured bacterium | reverse complement strand
CGCTACTCCCCCCGCCGCGCGGATCGGCAGCTCGGCGGAGGCCGCGCTCTCGCGGAAGGCGTTGGCGGTAACGAGCAGGGTGAAGGCGGACATCGGACGCTCCCGGACACTCGGCTGCACGCGGCACGACCCGGCGCAGCCCCCGGAAGTGCCCGCACTTTCAATCAGCGTCCGAACCGCCGGTTCCCTTCCTCCCCTATCCGGCGCCTCCCGAGAGCGAACCGCCCCCCGCCATCCCTCCGTACGTCGGGATCGGACCGTCGACGCGGAGGGAGACCGGCGGCGCCTCGCCAACAAGCGACCGGAAACGCGGCACGCGCGCTGCGGCAGGGAGTACGCACAATGGATACGGGGCTGACACGGCGGGGAGTACTGGCCGGCGGGGGCGCGCTGGCGGCGGCGCTCGCCGCGCCGGCGGCGGCAAGGACCGGACGCGGTGATCGCGCGTTCCGCTACTCGCTGAACACGAGCACCATTCGCGGCCAGAAGCTCACCCTCCTGGAGACGATCGACCTGGCCGCGACCGCCGGATACGACGCGATCGAGCCCTGGATCAGCGAGATCGACGCCCACGTGAAGGGCGGCGGCTCCCTGAAGGAGCTGGAGCGCCGGATTCGCGACCGGGGGCTCAAGGTGGAGAGCGCCATCGGATTCTTCGATTGGATCGTGGACGATCCCGCCCGCCGGAGCCGGGGGCTGGAAGAGGCCCGCCGGAACATGGAGCTGCTCCGGCAGATCGGCGGGAAGCGGCTGGCCGCTCCGCCGACGGGCGCGACCGATCGGGCCGATATCGATCCCGTACAGGCGGCGGAGCGTTACCGGGCGCTCCTGGAGCTGGGCGACCAGTTCGGAGTGGTCCCGCAGGCGGAGGTCTGGGGCTTCTCCCGAACGCTGGGACGGCTGGGCGCGGCGGTCGACGTGGCGCTGCAGAGCGGCCACCCGAAAGCCTGCGTGCTGCCGGACGTCTACCACCTCTACAAGGGCGGCTCCGGCTTCGGCGGCGTGCCGCTGCTGAGCGCGCGGATGGTCCACACCTTCCACGTGAACGATTACCCGGCGGACCCGCCGCGCGCCGCGATCACGGACGCGCAGCGCGTCTTTCCGGGCGAGGGAGTGGCGCCGCTGGTCCAGCTCTTCCGCGACCTGCACGCCATCGGCTATGACGGCGTGCTCTCCCTGGAGCTGTTCAACCAGAGCTACTACCGCATGGACGCGCTGACCGTGGCGCGCACCGGCCTGGAGAAGACGCGCGCGCTGGTCCGTCAGGCGCTGGCGGGCTGACCTCCGGCAGGAGCCGGGCGCGCGGGGCAGTGGACCATGGCTGACGCCGTCCGGGCGCCCGCCGGGTCAACCGCCGCCGGGCCTGGGAGCCGGCGGATCTCCGTTGAGATCCCGAACGACCTTCTCCACCAGGGCCCCCCGGACGAGCTTCCCCTCCTCCGAAACCTCGCGGTCGGAGAGCGAGAGCCGCACCGTGGCGGGGCCCTGGTCGTTCTGGAGCCGCGCGAGGTCGATCTGGCAATCCCGGCCGGTGAGCACGCTGCTCGGGTACCGCTCCGGATGCCGCAGGTAGCTGTTCCGAGCCACGAAGAGGGCGAGATTCTGCTGGGTGGGAGTCATCTCGCGGAAATAGAGGCGCCCGCCCAGTCGCATCCGCATCCACTGCTCCCGGTTCAGCGAGTCGAGCAGGGAGGCCAGCACCCGGCGCACCTGGGTTTCCGACTCGGCGCGCTTCATCGCCGCCCGGACCTCCTCCGTGACCAGGAGGTAGCCCCCGTCGCGGGCCACCCACTGGCCGCCGAAGAGCACGGCGACGCTCTCGAGGAGCTTCGCGCCCGGGCGCTCGGTGACCCCGATCGCCACGGGGCGCCGGACCAGGTCTCCCTGGACCCGCAGCGGCACGCCGGTGAGCCGCTGCAGGTCCCGCAGCAGCAAGCGCAGCTCTTGCACCTCCCCGTCCAGCGTCACCGGCTTCTGAAGCCGCGGATCCGCCCCGAGCACGTCCGCCGGCTTGCCCGCGGGCTCCGCGCGGACGGGAGCCACGAGCAGCACGAGTGCCGTAAGCACCACACTCACGAGCATCCTTAACCATCCGGGCATCACGCGATCCTTCCTTCTGACAAACCCGTCCGGTACAACGTTGGGAACGTCTTCGGCAAAACTTCCGGCCCGGGTGTGGCGCGGCGCCCGAGGCGACCCGGGCGCCGCACCCCGTCCGAACCGCTCCCGGTAACGCACCCTCACCGTAATCCGATGGATGCAGCCGCACGCGGAGGTAGGCGGCGGCCGTCTCGCGCGCCCCGGGGCGCGGTGGTGAAACCGGCACCCAGCCCTGGCGACCGGGCCAAACCGGCGGCCGCACTCGGGTCGCCGCCCGGGCCCGCGCTGGCACCGTCACCAATCGTCATCGCCCGGATCAGGTGGGGACGGATCAACGGCGCCCCCGCAGGTTGGCGAGCGCCTTCTCCGCTTCCGGCCCGTTGAGGCTCGTCGCGAAGACCTGCTGGGGTAGCACGAAGCCGTCATCCGAAACGGTGGGGACAAACACTTCCATGAACACACCGTCCCCACCAGTGTCAGACTGTGCAATCGAAGCGAGGATGCCGCAGCCCTGCCCGATGAGAACGGAGCTGGGGAAGCGTTCGGGGTGCCACCCGTACTCGCTCCGGACGATCAAAAGGACGAGCCTCTGATGGTCCGGAACCAGATCTTGAAACCGCACCACCTTCGAGACCCGCAGGCGCGCCCACTCTCCCGGGGTGAGCGATTCGAAGAGCGCGATCGCCTTCCACCCCACCTCCGGGTCCCGCTCCGCGCGCGGGATCCCCGCGCGGACCTCTTCCGTGACCAGCAGGTAGCCGCCGTCGCGGGCCACCCACTCTCCCCCGAACAACTCGGCGAGGCGCTCGAGGAGCTTCGCGCAGGAGGGGTCTTTCACCCGGACGGCCACCGAGCGCCGGAGCAGATCACCCTGGACCATCAGCGGCACGCCGGTGAGCCGGTGCACGGTCCGCACCACCAGCTGCATGTCCAGGGCGTCGGCCTCCAGCGTCACCGGCTTCTGCAGGCGCGGATCCGTGGCAAGGTCCGCCGAGGGGCTGGCGCGCTCCGCATGGACCGGTCCCGCAAGCAGCACGACCGCGGCGAGCAGTGCGGTGCAGAGGGTCTTCCAGGATTGCGGCTCCATTACCTACTCCCGTCCGAAGGTGTGATCGCGGTGATTCGAGCGCACCCGCTTCACGATTCGTGAGCTTCTCGCCGCGACGGTACCGGATACGCCCGCCGGGCGGTCAGAATCCGGTCGAGGCGCAGGGCCGCCACCCCCAGCTCCCTGCCCGGCCCCCGCTGGAGCGCCAGGCCTGGAGCCCGACCCAGTATCGGTAGTCCCCCGCGGCGTTCATCACCGCCAGGGTGTCCGCAGTCCAGCCCCCCGGAGTGATGCGAGCTGGATGCGCGGCTCGGGTAGCCGAGAGGGTGCCGGGGGGATTCATCGGTGGATCTAAGGCTCGACTGCCGTAAGGGGTGGGCAGAGAGTGGATCGCCGCGACCGGGTTCCAGCTCCCCACCGGCGTCAACTGCGGGCAGGCGGCAGCGGTGGCGACTGCGGCCGGCGTGGTCAGCATCGCGCCGGCACCGCTCCCGGGTGCTTCCGCGGTCAGTTGAGCGATGGCGTAGTTCGTGCTGTCGCTCCCGTCGACGGCATAAACGTTGTAGGTTCCGTCATCGATGGTCGCGATCGTTGATCTCGCCACGCCGCTGCTGTCCGTGGTCGCAGTTTGATTCGGAATATCCGTGTAATAGTCGGCATCGAAGGTGACGGTGTAGCCGACGCGCGGATGCCCCAGTCCATCCGTCACCGTCGCCACGAGCTCCGTCGTGGCCTGCCCGTCGGCAACCACGCGCGAGGGCGCGGCCAGGGTGATCACCGTCAGGTGCGACTGCGCGCGGGCAGGTGCCGGCCAGGCGCACGCGCCGACGGCACACACGAGGAGCCCGAAGGTTCGGGCGAGGGAGAAACGGCGTGAGATCGGGGGCATGATTCGCTCCAGGGTCGCTACCGCGGCCTGATTCACATTCCCGTCGATAGCATTCTACTTAAAACTTTTGGAACGCGCCCACTTTCCCTCGCGCCGGCACGGCTCGGAGGGTACCGCGCGGAAGCGCACCTCCGCCGAGTCGGAGCCCACGGCTGCGGGGCACGCCCGCCAAACGCTCCGCGCCGAGCGTTTCCGCGTGTTTTCAGACGCCGGCTACCGGGGCTGCAAAGTCCAGGAAGGTTATTTACCTCCCCGAAGTGGGAATACGAAATTGTTATGCCCTCCGGCATGGAGGCAACGGGCCGGCCCGCCACCGCCAGGTTGGCCGGGGTTCGACCCGGTGCTTTCTCCCGGACACCCGCGCGCCATCCCCGGCGCGGGTGCGCGGCAAACGTTCACTTGTCGACCCCACCGGAAGGACACCGTCGTTCGCCGTGGGCCGGCCGGGGCCGATTCCTCCAGGAGGTCACCCGATATGTTGCGACAAGGGGTGGGAAGCCCACACATCAGCCGTATGCTTCGCGGCTGGCGCTTCCTGCCGGGCCAAGCTCTTCGACTGCTGACCGACCGCCTCTCCTCGCCATGGCGCTGCCGCCCCGGATTTCTCCTGGCACTGCTACCGCTGCTGTGTTCCACGGCAGCCTGGGCCCAGGGTGAAGCCGGCGGAGGACCGGATGCCGGCGGCGGCGAAGCGGCGCTGCGCGTTCCCCGTCTCGACGACTCGTCCGTCGCCAGCTTTTTCGGCCGGAGCGGGCATGATCTGCTGCTGGTGGGGCTCGTGGTCGCCGCCCTCGGCATCGTGTTTGGACTGGTGTTTCTGAACCAGATCAAGAACCGCGCG
>CAYQDT010000376.1:0-4889 GCA_964416225.1 uncultured bacterium | reverse complement strand
GCCATCATCGCCATCCTGGCCGCCATCCTCTTCCCCGTCTTCGCCCAGGCCCGCGAGGCCGCGCGCAAAGCGGCCTGTATGTCCAACCAGCGCCAGATCGGGAATGCCGTTTCGATGTACGCGCAGGACTACGACGAGCGCACGCCGCGCGCCGTGAACAACAGCTCCGCAGGCAGCAAGCTGGACGTCCGGATCCCCCAGCGGCTGGCGGGGGACAACGCGCTCTCTCCGGCGGACCCCACCCTCGGCCGACCGCAGGGCTTTCTTTTCCCGTATCTCAAGAACGACCGGATCTGGCGCTGCGGCAGCGACAGCACCGCCTACGATCCACGGCGGCTGAACACGAACGGCTCGCTCGGCATCGCCAACGCCACCAGCTACCACCTCAGCCTGTATCTGACCGGCACGCAGGTCGACGGGGCGGCGGAGTGGACCTCCGGCGACGGGCTGTCACTGGCGGCGATCCCGCGCCCCGCGGAGACGATCCTGGGGCGGGACGGGGACGCGAGCGACGGCACCAACGTGGAAAACAACACCGCAATCGGCGGCGCACTGGTGGGCGAGCAGTTGTATACCCGACACAGCGACCACACGCAGGCGATCCGTCACAGCGGCAAGGGCAACTACATGATGATGGATGGGCACGTCAAGACCCTGGCGCCGGAATGGGTCAGCCCCATCGCCGTGGATGACATCCCCGGAAAACCGTGCGACGGCTGCCCTGACGCCATCAACCCAAATGCCCACGCGTTCTGGAATATCGTCCCCTGAACCCGAAGCACCGGGGGAGCCATCCATGCCGGAGCACGCTCGGTCCGCGTGACCGCAGGCCGAAAGGATGCTCCAGACCGGCCCGGCGGACGGTGCCTCTTCCGGCCGCGGCGGGCCGGCGGAAGGGGCACCGCGCAGGCAGGGGCGGTCTGCCGGACCCCGGCAGACCGCAATCCGGCGCGCCCTACGGCGCGGGGCTCTCGCCCGCCTGGTCCAGACACCGCTTCGCCTCGGCATATACAGCGGGATCGAGCGGTCCCCGGGCGGCAATGGCGATGTTTTCCCGGAGATGCTCCGGATTGAGCGTGCCCACGATGGTGGTGTGGATGTCCGGATGGCTCAGCAGGAAGCGGAGCATGAAAGCCGTCCGGGACTCTCCGGGGCTTCGGAGCTCATCCAGGTTGGCCGCCGAGAACTTCTCCCAGCGATCTTGAGCGCCGCGTCCGGGTCCGGGCTCGCCGCGCGCCACCCCGCCGCGGTCGATGATGCCGGCCCCTGCCTGCGCGGCGCGTGTGATGACCGTCTCATGCTGACGCTCGAGCGCGGAGTACGGGATCTGGAACACGTCGAAGACTCCCCGCTCGATGTAGGTAGCCAGGTGCGGGAGCGTGGATGAGCAGCCGATCCAGCGCACTTTGCCCTGCTGCTTCATCTCCCGCAGCACGTCGATCAGATCGCCCTGGTCGACCTGCTCCACGGTTGGATTGTGGAGCTGCATCAGGTCCACGTAGTCGGTCCGCATCCGGTCCAGGCTTTCGTGCAATCCGCGAAAGAGGTTCTCTCGGGTCCAGACGTGGGGGGTATCATCCGTGTGCTCATCTTTGCGCACCACGGTGCAGCCGCACTTGGTGGCCAGGTAGTACTCGCTCCGCCGGCGGCTGATGAAGCGGCCGATGAACTCTTCGCTCCGGCCGTAATCATTCGCGGTGTCGATGAAATTGATGCCCTCATCGAGTACCGCGTTCAGGATGACCTCCGCCTGCTGCTCCGTCACGGGGCGTCCGCCCCAGATCCGCGAGCCGCGCACTTCCATCGCGCCGTAACCAAGCTGGGTGACCGCCAGGCCGGTGCGGCCCAGGATGCGTTTTGCTAACGACATGGTGCCTCTTGTTCCCTTCGGATTCGCCCAATTTCGAGATTGAGAGGGCGCAGTCACGTTCGGGGCGTCAGCGCCCCGGCGTGGCGACGAACAACGCTTCGCCGGGGCTTCCGCCGCAGCCACGGTTCGGCAGGCCCCAGCACGCTTCCTATTCGATTACCGCCCGGACCCGACGCTCAGGAGCCGGGCGCGTAGACGCGGAGCTCGGCGCGCTGGCTCCCGCGATGCGGGACGGCCAGGTAGAGACGATCCAGCTCCGGCGAGAAGTAGCAGGTGCGGGCGCCCGGCGCCGTGGGAATCCGCGCGACGGGGAGGTAGTGATCTCCGGATCTCCGCTCCAGGACCGTCAGCACGCCTTCGCCGCAGGAGGCCACCACCCGCCGGCGCGCGGAGTCGTAGAACAGGTCGTCCGTGTCACCGCCGATCTCCGCGGTGGCGACCGCCTTACCCGAAGCGGTGTCGAACGCCAGCAGCCGGGCCGGGCGGCGGCAGCCGACCAGGAGGCGGTGATTCGCCTCGTCGAGCGCCATCGGAAAGTTGGCGCCGGCGCCGGCGAGCGGCCAGGTGGCGATCACGGCCCGCCGCCGCCGGTCCACCACGGCGACGTGGCCGGCCCGCGGCACGTTCACGAAGATCCGCGGCCCGCTGCTCTCCAGTTGAAACGACTCCGGGTGTCCGTCCAGCTTCACCTCGCCGGTCCGCCGGCCGGAGACGGCGTCCAGGATGCCGAGCGCCCCTCCCCCGAATCCGACGTAGACCTGCTTCGCGGCGCGGTCATAGCGAACGTTGTCCGCATCGTCCATGCCGGAGACGCGTCCAACGCGGGCCAGCGTCTTTGCGTCGAGGAGGTCGCACGTGCCGCTCTGCCCGTTGCCGACGAAGAGCCGGCCGAGGTCCGGCGCGAAGGCGACCCCCTGCGGCTCATGCAGCCCGGTCACGCTGCGCAGGAGCCGGCCGGTTTTCCCATCGATGACCTCCAGCGTGTTGTTGCCGAGCGCCGAGAGGAAGATCCGGGCCCCGTCCGGGTCCGCCGCGAAGTGATCGAAGCGGCCCTCGACGCCCGGCAGCGGGATCCGCTGCACCTCGCGAAACGGCGCACTCGCGCCCCGTCCCGAAACGGGGAGCAACCCGGCGGCAAGCATGGCGGGCAGAACCCACGGCAGCGGCTTCATGGCGACCTCCAGGAGGAAACGTGATTCCACGTTTGAAACATGTGTTGTAGGGATCAAACACATGTCACATGTTTCCGTACCTTCGTGGCTCCTCCTTCTGCCGCAGCTACCCCCTCAGCCCAGCAGCCTGCGGGTCCGGGTGTGGAGACGGCTGCAGCAGTTGGGTGCGGTTGCGCTCAAGAACGCCGCGTACGTGCTGCCGGACAGCGATGCGGCGCTCGAGGATTTCACCTGGCTCCGTCAGGAGATCATGGATGCCGGAGGACAGGCGCTGCTGCTGCGCGCGCAGGCCCTGGAGCTGACGGACGCGGCGGTGGAGCAACTGTTTCGGGAGGAGCGCGAGGCGGACTACCGGAAGCTCACCGAGGAGATCGGGAGCTTCGTCGACATGCTGCAGCAGGCGCAAGAGCTGGACCCGGGCGAGCTGAGCGCGGCCGAGCGCGGCCTGCGGCAGCTTGCCCAGCGCCAGGAGGCGATCCGGAGCATCGATTTCTTTCCCGGGGACGCGGGCGCCGCGGCGCAGGAGGCGCTGGCTGCCGCGCGAGAGGCGCTGGAATTCTGGAGGGGGCGCGGCTCCCGAGCGGAGCCCAGCCGGTTGGAATCCGCCACGGCGACGCAGCCGGTGGGGAGCGGACGGCTCTGGGTGACCCGCGCCGGCGTCTACGTGGACCGCATTGCCTGTGGCTGGATGATCGGCCGCTTCGTTGACCCGCGAGCGCGCTTCGAGTTCGTCGCTCCGGGCCAGGAACTGCCGCCGGAGAGCGTGCCTTTCGATATGGCAGGCGTGGAATTGGGCCACCACGGCGCGCGCTGCAGCGCGGAGGTGATCGCGGCGCGGTTTCGTCCGGAAGACCGGGCGCTCCGGGCCGTGGCCGAAGTGGTCCATGACCTGGACCTCAAAGATGAAGGCTTCGGCCGCCCCGAGGCACCCGGCCTCAAGCGCGTGCTGGACGGTATCTGCGCCACGACCGCGAACGACGAGGAGCGGATCCGGATGGCCGCGCCGCTTTTCGATGCCCTGTATGCGGGCTTTGTTTGAGGGAAGCGGCGGGCACCGGCCCGCGGCACGGCACGAAGACTTCAACCGGCAGTTGATTCCAGCGGCCATTGATTCCAGTGGCCGTTCAGCTCACCCAAGGAGGCAGCGATGAACGAGACGATCGTCAACCGGCGGGACCTACTGCGCGTCGCCATCGTTGGCGGAGCGGCCGGCGTCCTTCCCGTGGCCGCCGCCGAGACAGATGGAGCCCACCTGCTTTCGGCGGACGAGATGGCCGCGGTAGACCAGGCGCTGGGAAAGAAGGGCAGCCTGGTGGCGGACCAGGGCGTCTACACCGTGCCGCTGCCGCGGAGCGACCTGAAGGTGCGGATCCAGGGGGACCCGGTGCCGACGCCATTCGGCTTCGGCGGCTGGGTGTCGTTCAAAAGGACGCGGGACGGGGGGAGCACCGTCATGATGAGCGACATCGTCCTGCTCCCCGAGGAGGTGAACGGTGTGATCACGACGGCGCAGGCCAACGGGATCGACGTCAGCGCCATCCACCATCATTTCATCTACGAAGAGCCGCGGATCATGTACATGCACGTCCACGGTATGGGCTCGCCCGGGGATCTGGCACAGGCGTACGCCGCCGCGATCCGGCCGACCCGGGTCTTCCCGGCGAACCAGCCACCGGCCGGCGCTCCTCCCGCCCGCACGGGCAAGGAAATCTTCGACGTGCCGGCGCTGGATCGCATCGTCGGCTACCGGGCCGCCGTGAACGGTCCCACCATCAAGTACACGGTCGGGCGCCCGGACCTCACGGTCACCGCCCTGGGCGCGGTGATCACCGCGGCGATCGGGCTGA
>CAYQDT010000375.1:0-4890 GCA_964416225.1 uncultured bacterium | reverse complement strand
CCGGAGGATCCCGCCGTTGGTAGCGCTGGAAATCCAATCCGGGGACGGACGAACGCTCGCGGTTGTCCATTGATCCGGTTCGCGCAGCCCGGATGACGGAAGGGCTCCGGCAGACGTCCGGCCGCGGATGGTTCCCGCAGGAGTGCCGGTGAAGTGCGCGTGCCGTGACCCGGACGGAGCGCGGGCATCGGATCGGGGCGGTGGTCGCACGCCGGGATCAGCCCGAATCCCCGGTCCGGCCCTCTTCGCTCGGAAGCGCGTGCCTGGAGCGCCGGTGCGTGCCGCCACCCGTCAGGGGTAACCGGGCAGGCATGAAGCCGGCCGGATCACCGGGCGTGCGCCGCCGGCAATCACGGCTTTGCGCCGCTCCCCGCCAGGGTTTGCCGCGCCCGCTCCGGCGCGCCCTGCTCGAGCTGGCGCGCCGCCATCTCGAGCGCCGGATTTCCTTTCGAGTTGCCCGGCTGTTGACGACGGCGCAGCAGCTCGAGCGGCAGGCGCAGGTCCGCAGGGGTAAAGCGGAACGCCGGATCGCAGAGTTTGCGGCGAAGGGTCTGCGTCGCTTCCAGATCCCGATAGCCGAGCTCCACCGAGGGCTCGATCATCGTTCCCTCGCCCCAGTCGTTCCAGGTGGCCAGTTGCACCACGGGGGCGTGGCTCCGGAGCGCCCGCTCCAGGGTCGCGCGGTAGGTCTTCCCGCCCGCGTCGTCGATCGCCCCGTACGACGGTCGCACCCCCGCCTCCTGGTAGATGTCACGAAAGCGCGGAAAGGCCACGGGAATGGCGAGAGGCCAGCCCTGGGCCTCGCGGTAAAACGTGTCCAGCGCCGCCAGGCCCCGGTCCGGCGCCGGCTGCGGCCAATCGAAGGCGCCGGCCGCGGGCCCGCGGCGGTGATGCAGGGTGAAGAGCTTCGGCGGGGCCGGCAGTCCCGCGAGGAGCTGCGGCCACTCCTCCTCCCGATAGAACTGCGGGCCGAAGACGAGGAGGAGCGGCTGGCCTTCGAGCCTGACGTACGCGGGGTCGCTGAACCAGTGGTCCGCCAGCCAGCGCAGCACCTTTTGGCCGTGCCGGATCGATCCGGCGGCATCCACGACCTTCCCGGAGATGAGCTGCGGCACGGACTGGTCTTCATAGCAAACCGCGAAACGCAGCCCTGCCTTCTTCACGGCGGCCACCAGCCGGAGGCTGTTCCGGTGGATGAGGCCGTAGTCGAGGTGCTCGTCCGGACCGTACCAGTCGATGATCACGCCGTCGATACCGGCGAGCTTCATCTGCAGCACCTGGCACTCCAGCACGTCCGGATCACCGGAGTCGTAGAGCCCGATGAGGGGCCGGTAGTGGGAAGCAGCCGGCTGCCGCCCACCCTCGGACCGTTCGGGATCGAAGTGACCCATGGTCCAGTGCCAGCCCCACTGCGGCGCGAACGGCTTCGCCGCATACCACGGCATGTAGTGCGCCAGGAGGAGCGGGCGGGCCGCGGGCGCGGCTGCCGGCGGCGCAGCGGCCGCCGCGAGACCGCCGAGCAGGATGAGGAGCAGAGCGATCATCGCACGACGCATAGGGGCCATCCCGAATCGGACCGTGTGCGCACCGTCTCCACGACGGGCGAGTGCAAGTACTCTCCCGACGAGAGCAAGCATTCTCCTGAAAAGATAGAGCGAGTCATCCGGGCGGGCGAGGGAACACGTCCGCTCTGCAAGCATCCCGCCCGGGGCTCGCACGGCTCCTGCCGGCGAGCGCAGAACACCTCCCGTTCCGGCCACCGCTGCGTCGCCCCCAGCGCCGTCGATCCGGTACGCCCTCCCGCGCGGCAGCCCGCACCGCCGCCTCAGGCTCCAGGGGAGGCCACCGACTGCGCGCGCTGGGCTTCCTGCCGCGCGGCGGGATTCTCATAGAGCGTCCAGGCGATGAGCAGCTCCACGGCATTCTCCACCGTGGACCAGGCGATGACGCCGGACGCGGCCGCCTCCAGCACCACTCGGAGCGAAAGCGCGGCGAGAACCATCTGTTTGAGGGTCAGCCGGCCCCCGGATGAATGCTTCAAGCCGGTGTCCAGCTTCCGCGCGTCGTCGTGGAGCACGCGGGCCAGCCAGTACGCGGCCCCCTCATCCTTCTGGCTCGAGCGCTGGTCCGGCGATCGTCCTCCTCGGCCGGATGCGGCTCGTTTCGAGCCTGGAGCACGGGGCTCCGGCCGCGCCGCGGAAAGGGCCGCCCGGAGCTGCTCCAGGGAGAAGCCGCGCTCGTGCTCCACGATCACGCTGCCGGTCGCGCCGCTCACGCGCACGCCGCGGACGCCCGGCAGATCGCGCAGTGCGTGCTCAATGCCGCGGGCCAGATCGGGGGATACGCGCCGCTCCGGATGGCGAAGCCGCACGCGCTCCGGCGTTTGATGACACAGCAGCCAGTCTGGCGGGGAACCGGAGGAGTCTTGATTCATCGTGATGCTGCCGGAAGGGAAGCGGTGGTGTCCGCCGAGCGGCGGTGCTGCAATCTCCGCTGATATCTCTTCCCGCTGGCAGCGGTTGGAAAACGGCGGAGCGGCCGCGTCCGCTGCAGAACGCAGATAGCCGGGGCGCCGCGCCGGGACGAGCGAGAGTGAAGACGGGTGGGTCCGGCACCGTGGCGCGGCTGGACGTCCGCTGTCGGAGCCGTGCCGACCTCGGTTCGCCCGGCGCCGCGCATCGTCCCGGCATGGATCGCGCCGGGGCCCTCAGGTCAGGGCCGGCTCGATCTGATCCAGGGTGAGCGACGGGAGGAAGCTCGGGTCGCTGTACAGGCTGATCAGCGTCTCGCGCGGGATACTCTCCCCGTCCCGAACATTCGCGTCGCCGTTTCCTGCCTGCCAGGCGCTCTCCCATAGGAGCGCCAGGTAGCTGCTGCCCCGCGCGATGACCTCCGTGGTCGCCGTGCCGAACTGCTGCCAGAGAGCGTCCGCGGTCTCTTTCGGCTTGAGACCCTGGCCCTGGGCCTGAATGTAGGCATTGACAATGTCGACGGGCTGGATCGTGGCGAAGGTCCGCTGCATGAGCTCGGTCACGGCCACCGCCGCGTCATGCCCGCTGGAGACCGCCGGCCGCCCGTCGGGCCCGCCGTTCAGCCGCCCGTCCACCCCTGCTTTGATCTCGGCGATGTGGTAGTTCACCATGCCGTCTTCATAGGCGCTGTGGACGCCCGTCCCGGCGGGGACCGTGTCCGGTGCGCCGCCGTTCCGGCTATGGAACCCGGGCGGAGGCGGGACCGGGCGGCCCGGGTCGCCATTGAACATGTAGGAGATATGCAGGGGCTGGCATGCGTCTCCGACGTAATGCGCCATGATCCCGGCCGCGCAGACGAAGCGGGCCGCGTCGCCGGCCGCCGCGAACTTCACCATCTCCTGGTAGAACTGCCACACCCGGAACGGCAGGAGGCCGCGGCTGGAGTCCTGGACGGCGTCGTAGTACTGCTGCCAGACCGCGACCGCCACCTTTTCCGGGTTCACCCTCCCGTTGCCGTCGGTGCAGATCTGCAGCAGGCTCGGCCCGCCGCCGGGCTGGGGCTTGTCCATATCCGCGAAATGGTTCGGGTGCTCCGGCTCGCCCCGCCCGCCGTCATCATGCCGACGGAGCTTCCACACCATATCCGGCACGTCCGCAAGGGGCACGAACTCCGCCGTGGAGAGGCCCTTGCCGGTGTTCTGATCGATCTCTCCGGCGTTGTAGGTGATGTTCTCCAGGTTGGCCTGCATCAGGTCCCGGAGCCGGCCCGCGGGGAGGGCGTCGCACGCCTTCGCCGCGATGGTGTAGTGACCGACCGCGCCCCAGTAGTCGGCGACATCCAGGTTCCAGTCCCGCACCAGGTCCACGTTCAGCAAGCTGCATACCGTGCTGAGGCAGGTCGCCAGGGCAAAGGGCATTCGGGTCCGGGTCGCGGCGCCGGCGAAGACGTGGCCGCCCCACTGCACGGCCATCGGCATCAGGCGGGCGTCCGGATCGTCGACCGCTCCCGTCTCCAGCATCCAGACGGTGCCCGAGTCCCCGGGCCGCGTGTCGAACGGCAGATTTCTCTCCCCGGTCGGGTCGGAGGGGTCTTTCCGCGGGCCGATCAGGAAGTCGGAGACGTCCTCGAACCCGCCCACGGACTTGTAGCGGTAGAAGAGCGCGTGCACGGCCCCGCGCACCGCGTGCGAGGCGCACCCGTAGGCCGCCAGCGGGCAGCCGATCAGCTTGAGCGAGATGTTCGCGCTGCTCAGGTCCGCCATCTTGCCCATCATGCCGAGACCGTAGACCCGGGCGGTCCAGCGGCTGCGGTCCTCGATCTCGATCAGGCCGATGTCGAGGTTCAGGTAGACCAGCTTGCCGGGCCAGTCATCGTACACCTCGTGGAACAGCTTCCGGGTGAGCTGCTTTTCGGAGCTCACGCCGATGGGGACCTTCTGACCGTCCAGGAGCGTGTACACCGTTTCGCCGGGCCCGCCGCTCACATGCCGGTTGGTGAGCGCGTACACGAGATGCCCGTCCGAGACCAGGCACCCGATGGAGGCCACGTGCTCCGCCCCCTGCACCTCCGCGAGGACGGGGTAGCCGCCGCCGATGAGGGCCTCCGGATAGGTGAGCCGGTCGACTTCCGTGTTCGTGACCTCCACCGGCTCGGCCTTGACGACGCAGAGCGGCACCACGCGGCCGTCCGGCATATACACGGCTCGCGGGATGATGTCGTCAGGGTGCAGCTCTTCGCTCCGGCCGAACTCCGCCGGCTCCGCCCAGCGGTCCACGAAGACCAAGATGCAGGGCCAGGAATAGGGCCGGACCTCGGAGTTCTCCAGCGTCCGCTCACCCCGCGGAGCCGCGGGAGCCGCCGCTTCGCTCTTCCGGCCCGGCTCGCCGGAGCGCGTGGGCCACGGGTCCGTTCTGCGGA
>CAYQDT010000374.1:0-4894 GCA_964416225.1 uncultured bacterium | reverse complement strand
CCCAGAACGGCTTCTCTCCACCGAGCAGCCGCGCCAGGGCGTAGAAGAGGGTGGTGCGCGTGGCCCAGGTAATGGCCACGTAAACGGGAACCTGAAGCATGACCCCGAACATGTAAACCACGGGGATCACGCTGCGGACCACCTGGAACGCCGCCGTCGGGGGCGGGGGCGAATTCCGGGCGCTCATCAGCGTCTGGGAGAGGATGCTGGCCCCGAAGCGGGAGAGCCCGATGGCAATGGGGAGGTAGAACAGCGTGTATCCCGCCAGGAGCATCACCGACGGCCAGAGCCAGGCATCCGCTTCGGTCAGCCCATCCAGAGTGCGGGCCGGCCGGAGGATCATCCCGGCGAAGCGGCTCCAGACAGAAGGCGCGCGGGCTTCCTGGGTCGGAGCTTCGGCAAAGGTGGGTGATGCAGCACTCATGGATTCGTCCGCACCGGGGGTGGCGAAGCGTCCGGGACGGAAGCTCGCTCAACCAGGTTGGACCGCGGAGCGGTCAGCACCTCCGGGCCAGCACCACCCGGGGAGTTCCGGCGAGATCCGGAACCACCGTCGGTGCTTGCCACCGACCGGCCTGGACGAGGAGCTCCGCCACCGGTCCCGCCTGTCCGCGTGCCACCTCCACTGCCAGGAAGCCGCTGGGAGCCAGCAGCGCGCCGGCTTCGGACGCGAGGGCACGCAAGATCTCCATTCCATCCGGCCCGCCGTCGAGGGCCAGACGCGGCTCGTACTGCCGGAGCTCCGGCTCCAGTCCGGCAATCTCCGCGGTGGGGATGTACGGCGGATTGCTGACCACCGCGTCAAACGGACCGAGATCTGCCGCGGCTTCCGGAAATCGTCCGCGAATGAGCCGCACCCGTTCCATCACGCCGAGGGCCGCCGCGTTCCGCTCCGCAAGATCCGCCGCCTCCGAGCACGGCTCGATCGCGTCGATTTTTGCATTCGTGAGCATACGGGCCAGTCCGATGCCGATACACCCGCTCCCTGCGCCGACGTCGAGCACGCGGGCGCCCGGTCTGAGGCGTTGCGCGGCGCTCTCCACCAGCACCTCCGTCTCGGGGCGCGGAATCAGAACCGCCGGGCTGACATGGAATGGGAGCCCGAGGAACTCCCAGGTGCCCAGGATGTACGGGAGTGGCTCGCGGGACGCGCGGCGCGCCACGAGTGCCGCGTACTGGTCGCTCTCAAGAGGCTGAAGCCGGTCCGGTAGGTGCGCGACCACGAACGTTCTGTTCCGGCCCAGCAGGTGGGCCAGGAGCAGCTCAGCGTCGAGCTGGGGGGTCTCCACGTCGGCGGCGGCCAGGGCGCGCGCAGCGGACTGCAGCGCCTCCCGCAGCGTCGGCATTCCCGTGCCTTCCGGCCTATCCGCCGTCATCCTGATCCGCGAGACGGTTCGCTTCATCCCAGGAGCGGAGCGACTCGACGATATCGCCGATGTCCCCATCGAGGATGCGGTCGAGCTGGTTGATCAGTGTCATCCCGTTGCGATGATCGGTGACGCGATTCTGCTGGAAGTTGTAGGTCCGGATCTTGTCGCTCCGGTCGCCGCTGGCCACCTGAGCCTTTCGAGCTGCGTAAATGTCCGCGTTCTGCCGCGCCATCTCGATGTCGAAGAGGCGCGCGCGCAGCATCCTGAGCGCCTTCTCCTTGTTCTGTAGCTGGGAGCGCTCATCCTGGCAGGTGACGACCATCCCCGACGGCTTGTGGGTGAGCCGGACGGCCGTCTGGTTCTTCTGCACGTTCTGGCCGCCCGCGCCCTGCGACAGCGTGTACTGCCACTCCAGATCCGCCGGGTTGATGTGGATCTCGACATCATCCACTTCCGGCATGATCGCCACGGTTGCCGCGGACGTGTGGATCCGGCCGCCGCTCTCGGTGGCCGGAACCCGCTGCACGCGATGAGGCCCCCCTTCCCACTTGAGGTGGCTGTAAGCGCCTTTGCCCTTGATGGCCAGGATCGCCTCCCGGTAGCCGCCGATCCCGGTCTCGGTGGCGGACATGATCTCCGGCTTCCAGCCCATCCGCTCCGCGTATCGGGTGTACATGCGGAGGAGCTCGCCGGCAAAGAGGGCCGCCTCCTCACCGCCGGTCCCCGCTCGAATCTCAACCATCACGTCTTTTTCGTCGTGAGGGTCCTTCGGCAGCAGCAGGCGCCGGAGCTGTGCCTCAGCCGGCTCGACCTGAGCCTCCAGCCCGCGCAGCTCTTCCTGCGCCATCTCCCGCATATCGGCATCGGACAGGAGCTCGCGGGCCTCCTCAATCTGATGCTTCAGCTCCCGGAACTCGCGGTACCGGGTGACCAGCGGCTCCAGCTCCGCATGCGACTTCGCCACCTGCTGGAAGCGGGCCGTATCCGAGATCACCTCCGGACTGCTCAGTTCCTGGGTCAGGCGCTCGAACCGCGCCGCTACTTCGTCAAGTTTGTCCCACACGATAGTTTCAGTTCGGATCTTCGAACGGGACGTGCGAGCTCCGGAAGCTGCGGGGGCTCAGGCCCACTCCGCAATTCCCGAGCTCCGCGCTCCCGGGTTAAACGATATTGGGCGCCGGCTCCTGCTTCACCCCGGGCAGCGTCCCCTCCCGCTCCATCACGGCTCGAAGCGAGGCAACGGCAACCTCAACCATCTCCGGGCCCGGCACCCGGGTAGTGAGATACTGGGTCAGGATCCCGGGCGCCACCAGCAACTGAAGCCACTTCACGTTGCGGTAGGTGCCGGCCAGCCGGATCACCTCATAGGCGATGGACGCCACCACCGGCAGCATGAGCAGCCGCAGACCCAGACGCAGGGCCACCGAGGACTGAAAGGGGATGGCCGTGAAGATGAGCGCTTTTACGAGGAGTACGGTCAGCACGAAGTTGGTTCCACAACGCGGGTGGATCCGTGACGCGCGGGCAGCGGCCTCCACGTCGACCCGCCCCTCCGTCTCCAGCGCGTTGATGGCCTGGTGCTCTGCTCCGTGATACTGGAACAGCCGCTGCGCATGCGGCATCCGGCCAATCCCCCAGATGTAGCCCAGCACGATGACCACCCGCACGCCGCCTTCGATGAGCCGCGGCCAGATGCCCGTTCCGACCCACGGAGTCAGCCAGCCCGCCAGGAGACTGGGAAACAGCATGAAGAGGCAGATGCCCAGCCCGAGCCCGAACACCATCGATCCTGTCACTGCGATTCCGCTGATCGAACTCCGGGGCAGGTCCACTCCCAGCAGGAGATAGAGCGGTGCGAGCAGCGCGTTCGTCAGGGGATCGACGGCGGCCGCCGGCTTCTGGCCCTCCGTCATCTGGAGGTTGGCGGAGAAGAGCAGCGTTTTCATGCCCAGCACGAGCGCGTCCGCCAGCGCGAACACCCCTCGCAAGAACGGCCAGCGCGCCCACCGGTACCGCGTGAAGAAGGCAGGGACCTCTTCCTGCTGGACCAGAATGGAACCGTCGGGCTTCCGGCACGCCACGGCGAAGAACCGCGGTCCGCGCATCATCACCCCTTCGATTACCGCCTGCCCGCCGTAGACGGTCTGGTCCTTCATGCCACCCCTCCGGTCAAAAAGCGCCCCCACAAGCAGGGCCGCGCCGATCGGCGCGGCCCTGTAGACCGGTGAGGGTCTGAGCTACTTCTTCTTGGCGGCAGCCTGCGCCTTGAGCTGCTTACCGTAGCGCTGCATGAACTTGTCCACGCGGCCTTCCTTGTCGACAATCTTCTGCTTGCCTGTGTAAAACGGATGACAGTTCGAGCAGATTTCTACCGTCAACTGCGGCTTCAGGGAGATGGACTCAAACTCGTTGCCGCATGCACACCGGACGGCGCTCGTAACGTATTTCGGGTGAATTCCCTCTTTCATGGACCCCTATTCCTTCCGCGACACGATTTCCGTCCGTGCCGGCTCATCTGCATCTTAACGCCCGCCATTATATCAGTCCAGCCGCGCCGGGGGAAGGTGGGCACGATACCGATGCACCACCGGGGCAGGGCGGGCGCAGCCGGCGCTTGCCCGCCCCACTTCCCTGGCCGGATGGCGGTGCCTTCCCGCGCGGTTTCACCACCTTCCGGTTCGGGCAGGATGGGAGGGATGGACCAGGGCGCGGCGGGCGAGCGCGGAAGGCTGTAAGGAAGGAGAAGGGGTATGGAAGCGAGCGACCAGAAAATCCAGCAGCACGTGGAGGAGGTGCTGAAACATTCCACCCGCGTGGACGAAAAGGAGCTAACCGTCTCGGCACGCAGCTCCAGGGTCAAGCTGACCGGCTGCGTGGACAGCGCACTGGAGAAGCGGGTCGCGCGAGAGCTCGCGGAGGGCGTGGAGGGCGTCGAGTATGTGGAGGATGACGTCCGGGTGAAGAACTTCGTGGAGCGTCCGGACGACGAACTCGCGGAAGAAGTGCGCCACGCGCTGGGCCGCGACGCCTTTGTAGAAGGGGCCAAGATCGAAGTTCGCGCCAGCCGGGGCGAGATTGTGCTGGACGGCGCCGTCCCAACCTATTCGGTTCGCAAGGCCGCGGCGGACGTCGCCTGGTGGACCCCCGGGGTCATCAACGTGGAGAACCTCCTTCTGGTGACGGACGAGGAGTTCGTGGACGTCTCGCCGCTGGAGGTGTCGAACGCGGGTTGAGCCGCCCCGCCGTGGATCCCGCGCCCGGATGGCGTGCGGGAAGCGGCGAGCGCTCGGTGGAACTGTCCGGAGGCGGGGATCGCTGAGTAAGATAGTACCGACGGCACGCCGCGATTGAGGAAAGCATCCGATCACCCGCCGCGGTATGCCCGGAGATAGGTCCTACGATGCGCCCACCTGACATGTATCCCCGAGGATATCGCTACAGTTCCCAGGAGGAGTTCGCTCCCGCCGCCGCCGGCCGGGAAGCCAGCGCACTCCTCCTCTCTCGCGTCTCGTTGCTCACGGTCG
>CAYQDT010000373.1:0-4905 GCA_964416225.1 uncultured bacterium | reverse complement strand
AGGGGGAATAGTGGTAGGATGGAGGGAGCGACCGCACGGGGCGAATGCGAAACTTGCATCCCGTGCGGGTGTCAGATGCGTCATCGAGCGCGTATGTACATGGGGGCGACAGCCGTCACCCTGCTTCAGATCCGCACCCGGCGTGCGAGGGGCGCGCCGCAGGAGGAGAGGGAAGATGAACCGCTTTTGCTTTAGTGTCGCGGCCCTCGCGGCATCGCTCCTGGCCGCGGGCGCGCAGGCCGCGCCGGCCGTGAGCGGAGATTACGTCGAGTCTCGCTCCGCGAACGTGTTCGTCGGCGCGTGCCATCATGAAGGGGAGCTGCTCACCGCCGGCCGGAACGCCGTGCTGGCCTGGAACATCGCCGAGGGCGAGTACCAGGGCACCAGCCTGAAGGGCGTCACCGCCGTGGCGGTGGTGGCGGGGGATAAGAACCTCGGAATGACGGGGGTCGTGCGCCGCTCGGTGCTGTACGTGACGGACAGCGCCACTCCGGCCCAGCGCGAGGCGGTGGCCGCGCTGCTGAAGGAGCGGGCCGCGGGCGCGCTCGGCGAGGTCGTCGCGGTCAAGACGGCGCCGATCTCGTTCGACGCCACGGGCGGTCTCTACCGGGTCCAGGTAGCCGGCGCGGCCTTCATGAAGATCAAGAAGGAGACGCAGGAGCTCTGCTGCAAGCAGCCGTACGTGCTCTGGGACCGGCCGTTCGTTCCGGTCCAGGGCGCGAAGGCCGGCTACTGCGTGGGCGTGGAGTTCAAGGACAGCGGCCTGCTGCAGTCCTGGAACGCCACCGATCAGAACAACGCCTACTTCGGCCATTTCGCGCTGTAGAGTCCGTATCCGGCTCCCGCGGAGCGGAGTACTGGCGCAACGGAAAAGAGGGCGGGCGTCCGGATGGGCGCCGCGCCCTTTTTTCCATTGAACTTTCCACTCCGCGGGCGGCACTGACTCCGTGACGGTCCGATCAAGCGGGCGCTCCGGCGGCAAGAGGTGGGAATGGACGACGCACAGCTCGTGGCGCGGTTCCAGCGCGGCGATGAAGATGCCTTCGACCAGCTCGTGGAGCGGCACCGCCGCCGGATCTACAGCCTCGTCTGCCGGCTGGCGTCGCCGGGAGAAGCGGACGACCTGGCCCAGGAAGTGTTCATCGCCGCGTACCGGGCGCTGCCCAGCTTCCGCCGGGACTCCGCCTTCAGCACCTGGCTGTATCGGATTGCCGTGCACGTCTGCTCCCACCACCTGCGCAAGCGGCGGCTGGACACCGCCGAGCTGGACGAGCAGCAGCAGGACGGAAATCGCGGCCACGATCCGGAGCGCTCCGCGATCTCGACGGAGCTGCAGCGACATGTCCGCGCCGCGATCGAGCAGCTTCCTTACAAGCTGCGGCTGGTCGTGGTCCTGCGGGATCTGCAGGGACTCAGTTACGAAGAAATCGCCCAGGTGGTCGGCTGCCCCATCGGCACCGTCCGCAGCCGGCTGCACTATGCTACGCAGCGGCTGGCGTCCGCGCTCCGCCCCTACGTGGAGGTGAGCGAGCCGCCGCGGGCTCCCGGAACACGCTCATGATACTTTGCGGATACGCGGAGGCGAGACTTCGCGCCCTGGTCGACGGCGAGCTGGCGCCCGGAGAGGCGCGCAAGGTGCTCGAGCACGTGGAGCACTGCTCCCGCTGTGCCGCCGCCCATGCGCGGGTCCAGGCCGTTTCCGCGCTGCTCCAGGAGCAGCTTCCGGACGAGGCTCCCGCGCACTTCTCCGCCAGCCTGCAAGTGCGGCTCGCCCGCCACCGCCGGGGACCGGCCCGGGCCGCGGCCCCGGCTGCGATCCGGGATTGGCTGCGTCTGAACATCCCGAACGCCCGCCTGCTGGGCGGCCTCTCCACCGCCGCGGTGGTCGGCGCCGTCGCGCTCACCATGCTCGCCAGCTCCACCGGGATCAGTGCCGCGGAAGTGGCGCGGCGCGCGGAAGAGACGTGGCTGCGGACCCGGAACTATGGCTGTGTTTTCGAAAGCCGCGGCGTCTACCAGGGACAGCCGCGCACCTTTGTCCAGCGGCAGTTCTTCCGCCGCCCGGGCGAGTTCCGGCTGGACACCGCACAGGATTATCCGCTCACCACGTACGTCTACCGGGACCGGGTGATCCACTATCTGCCGGGCGGAGACTGGAAGCATCACGGGCCGCTGGTGCTCATCCGGCCGCGCACGGAGGGGCAGACCACGCTGCCGTTCCCATTCGGCGTCACCTGGGGCAACGGCGGCAACGTGAGCCTGGACGGCCTGATCCGACAGCTCGGCGGAAACAACACGGAGCTGCTCGGGCTGGAGACGGTGGGGGACCGCCGGGCGTACCACCTCCAGTTCATGGCTACGCCCCCCGGAGCACGCCAGGGGGACCAGTACGAGCTCTGGATCGATGAAAAGACCTTCCTGCCCTGCCGGGTGCGGTGGTTCCGGGACGCGGACAACCACATCGAAACGGAGGCGAAGGAGCTGCAGACGAATATCAACGTGCTGCCGGCGGGGACCTTTACCTTTACGGCGCCGCACGACGCCTTCGTGATCCACGGCGATCTCGATCCGCACGTCATGGCGCTGCCGTACGTCCCGGAGCGGAGTGCGGGGTACGACCTGCGCCCGATCGCGGCGGCGGAGGCGGAGATGGCCGCCCGCGCGAAAGGGGTGCCCTTCCCGGCCTTCGTGCCGCACTGGCTGCCGGACGGCTATGAGCTGGTGCGGGTGCGCCGCCGGTCCGGACGGTGGCTGGACGCGTACTGGATCCGGGAAGAGGGCGCGAGCGCGGGCCGGATGATCAAGCTCCTGGAGCAGCCGGCGGAGAGTATGCCTCCGGACTCCGCTTTGCCCGGCGTGGAGGTCGATTTGGGATCGGAGTCCGGCCCGCTTCCCGCGCACCTGGTCCACGGCTCGGTTCCGTACCCGTACGTCTCGCTCACCTGGCAGCAGGGTGCCACGCGCTGCACGCTCTTCGCCGCCGAGCTCTCGGTGGCGGACAGCCTCCGGATCGCCCGGTCGGTCAGCACGGCCTCCCCGCCGCGGCCCGCGCCGGTCGTCGCGCGGGCGGATCGACCGGCCATTGTGGAGCGCGGCGAGCCAAGCTCGCTGCCGGGCGACGCCGACTCCGTGCCGCCCGGCGCGGTGCCCGCGGGCGCCCCGGATCCCGCCCCGACCGCCGACCTGATGCCGATGATGCCGGAAATGCCGGACCAGGACCACGCCGCGCGCACCCGGCCGGACGGAGGCTGATCGGAAACGTCGGGGGAAACCAACCGGGCGGACGGCTCGCCTGGAGTTACCCGCACGGACGCCGGGCGCGGTCGCCCTCGTAAACGCCCGCGGAAGCCGTCCCTAATCCTCGAACGGCGAGAGACCCAGATCCTCCCGGCGGATCCGGCCGTTGCCCTGCGTCACCCGCTTTCGCATGCGGTTCACGTACTCGCGGTCATACGGATCCAGGTCGCCGGCAATCTCGTAATGCATCGCGGCGCGGAGGGCATAGCCCATCCGCGCGAAGGCATCGGCCAGCAGGCAGTGGTAGGAAGCGTTGCTGGGCCGAAGGCGGATAGCGCGCTGGAAAACGGCTACCGCGTCCTCTTCCCGGTTCATCAGGCAGTACGCCATCCCGAGGCGGACACAGTAGTAGTCGTCAAAGGGGCAGTTGGTCACCGCGGCTTCCAGCTCCCGCAGGCCTTCGTGAAAGCGGTGGAGCTGGAAATAGAGATCGCCGAGCCAGAAATGATAGAAGCCGTCCCGCGGTGCAAGGCGGATTGCCTCCGAGAGCTCGCGGATCGCGTCGTCCACCTTGCCGTTCTGGTTGTAGGCGCTGGCAAGGCGATAGCGGTAGAACGGGTTCTTCGGCTCCAGGTCCACCGCCTTGCGGTAGAGCGTGATCGCGCCCTTGACCTTGCCGAAGCGCCGGTAGACCTCCGCGATGGAGAAATGGGTGTCCGCGTGGCCCGGGTTGAGCTGCAGCGCGCGGCGATAATGCGAAAGCGCCTGGCCGCTGTTCTCGGCGAAGAGGTAGGCGTCCCCCAGGCGAGTGTGGTGGTCCGCCTTGTCGCCCTCCAGGCGGATCGCATGCTTGTAATGGTCGATCGCTTCCTGAAGCCGGCCCTCGGCGGCCAGGTGATCTCCCTGCGCCTGGAAGTGGGCGGCCGACGGGGTTTCTTCCGCTCGCGCCGGGGCGGATCTCGGGCCTTTACGAACTGGTTCGGCGTGCGACATCAAGGTTTCCGGACTCGATCCTACTGCGTACGAGCTTGCCGGCGTTCCCCGCCCGGGCCCCGTCAGAACTGCTTCTCGCTATCCACCAGGATGGTGACGGGGCCATGCCCCACCATCTCCACCCACATCTCCGCTCCAAACTCGCCGGTCGCCACGGTGAGGCCCAGCTCCCGCAGGAGATCACGCACCTGCTCGTATCGCTCCACCGCCAGCGGGCCGCCCGCCGCCTGGACGTAGCTGGGCCGCCGTCCCTTGCGGGCATCGCCGTACAGCGTAAACTGGCTGACCAGCAGGATCTCCGCGCCCGTCTCCAGCGCGCTCCGGTCCATCCGTCCCGTTTCATCCGGGAAGATCCGGAGGTTGGCGATCTTCTCCGCTACGTACCGCGCCGACGTCTCCTCCTCGCCGTCCATCACGCCGAGCAGGACCAGCAGGCCCCGGCCGATCTCTCCGACGCGCTGCTCATCCACGCTGACCCGGGCGCTCAGCACCCGCTGAATGACGGCTCTCACAGGAGTCACCTTAACGGAAAAGGGCTGCAACGTCAACGCGACCGGAGCTCCAGCGGGGCTCTCCGGCGGCCCTCATAAAGTGCCATCCCACCGCTCCGAACGGGCAGCCAGGGTGCGCCAGCCGACCGTGCGCGGCCCGCCGGGCCACCTAGCCCCGGTGCAG
>CAYQDT010000372.1:0-4916 GCA_964416225.1 uncultured bacterium | reverse complement strand
CACCATGGTCAGGACAAAGCGCAGCGCGAAGAGGAGCGGCAGCGCGGCGAGCGGCTCCTGTCCCGAAAGCGTCCGCTCCACCAGCCGGTGGCCGCCGCCGACGGTGCTCGGCGCGTACCATCCCACCAGTCCCACCGCGGCTCCTACCAGGCCGCCGACCGCCCAGGAGGGCCAGCGCCGCACGCACTGGAACAGGTTGAGGGAGCCGACGAGGGTGCGATTGAAGAGGACCCCGAAGATGCCGGCTGTGAGTCCCAGCGCCAGGTAGCCCGGCAGACTCGCTAGCGGCGGAATGGAGAGCTCCGGCACGTGGAACACGGGAAGCTGTCCCATGAGCAGCCGGACGACGATGTCCGCGCTGACCGACGCGATGAACGCCGCCGTGAGCACCCCCGGCGCAAAGTCTCGCTGAACCTCTTCCAGGACAAAGATCACGCCGGCCAGGGGCGCGTTGAACGCCGCGGCGAGTCCCGCGCCCGCCCCCGCAGCGATGAGCGTACGGCGCTCCCGCGTCGTGGTGTTCAGCCAGCGAGAGACCATCTGTCCGACCGCGGCGCCCATCTGCACGGTCGGGCCTTCCCGTCCGAGGGCCAGCCCTCCTCCAATCCCCGTGATACCGCCGATGAATTTCACCGGGAGAATGCGCTGCCACAGCATGCCGCGCTGGCGATGCAGCACGGCCTTGACGTGCGGGATGCCGCTGCCCGCGGCCTCCGGAGCGAAGCTGCGGACCAGCCAGAGGGCGACGGCCGCTCCGATCGCGCCGAAGAGGACCGGCAGCCAGAAACCCCATGCCGGGTGGAGCTGACCGAACCGGATCAGCGCGTCTCGAACGTCATCGCCCCACAGCAGGGAGCGTCGGAACGCGGCGCCGACGGCGCCGGCAAGGATGCCGACCAGCACGGCGCGGGGTATCTGACGCCGGCGCCGGTCATGACTCCGGATGAAGCTCCGGACTTCACCATAGACCGCCTGCGGAGTGATTCCGGGTGCGGCATCCGTGGGCCGTTCGGAGGACAGTTCCTTCGGGCGATCCTCAATGCTGGAAGGTGCCGGTGATAGGTCGGGGTCGCGTGCGGGTGGCTCGTGCATCGGGCGCCTTTCTGTGACGACCTTTTCTTAACCCACTCCCGCGGGCTTAGTCGAGCCGGGGCGGCCCGTGCGGCCCAGCCGTGCGTCGTTTGCCGGCAGAGCTCGGAAGGGAACGATCATCCATGCGACTGGCCATCTGCGCCGATCTCCACTGGGGCTTCAGCCGAAACGGCGATGCCGCGACGCGGGACCTGGCGCGGACGGTGGCAACCCTCGCTCCCGACGCCCTGGCGATCGCCGGAGATGTTGGGGAGGGCGACGACTTCGGGAGAGGTCTGGAGCTGTTCGCCGGCCTCCCGTGCGCCCGGCTGGTGGTGCCCGGCAACCATGACCTGTGGACCCGGGAGCCGGGGTGCAGCTCACTCGAGCGCTACGAGCGGCAGCTCCCGGCGATTGCCGCGGAACATGGCTTCCACTACCTGGACGGCGCCCCGTACCACTGGGGGAATGAGGCCGTGGCCGGCTCCATTAACTGGTACGACTACAGCTTCGCCGATCCGGAGCTGGAGCGCGAGGTGCCCGGGATCCGCGCGCTGTATCCGGCCAAGCGATTCCCGCAAGGCCAGCACAACGACGGCCGCTTCGTCCACCTGGAGATGCCCGATCCGGCATTCACGGCCCGCGTGGTGGGTCGGTTCCGGCAGCAGCTCCGGTCGCTGCCCGGGGAGACGGAGCGAGTGACCGTGGTGCAGCACCATCCGCCGGTTCGCGAGCTCTTCTACCCGACGCCGCTTGCTACGGTGGAACAGCGCGTGTGGCTCGCGTACACCGGCAACCGCGCCATGGAGGAGCTCGTGCTGCACGATTCCCGGATCCGTTACGTGGTGTGCGGGCACACGCACGCCGCCTGCGAGGCGAACGTCCGCGGGAGGCGGTGTCTCAACATCGGCGGCAACTACCATTGGAAGCGGCTGCTCCTGCTGGACACGCACACCGGCACGGAGCGCTGGTGGGAGTTCGGCCGCCAGGGAGGCACCGCCGACGGTTAAACGCGCGACGACGATCCGGCGCGGTTCCCGGCTGCTCGTCCGCCCGCCGGGGATCCGGAGAAGGGGATGCTCGAGGCCCCAGGCGCCTCTGGCCGGCCGCCCATGAATCAGCGACGCAGAAACTTCCTCCTTCTTTGGCCTTAAAAGCTTGCACTCGGAGGAGCGGCTGTTATAATCCTACCATCCGACATGTGCCTGGGGTTTCTGCGTCTCTCGGGACAGAGATTCCCGGCCCACTCCGGACCCGGACGGGCGCGCGGCACGCCGCGTGGTCCGCGGGCCGTCCCGGCCCCCTATAGAACGGAACACGAACTACTATGCGTTACCTCGCCTCCCCCATCGTGAACCTCTCCGTTCTCTCCGGGACTCCCGAACCGCCCATCGCGCCCCCCACCTCATAGCGCTCGCCGGTGCCGCTCCCTCCGACGATGGAGCGACGGCCGATGACGAGCATGGAACGGATCGTCCCGAAGGTTGACTTCGGGGTGTCCGGCTGTTAGGATTGTTTCTTGCGCCACCCGGGTTGTCGCACCTGGCAATCGTCACGGTCTGAAGGCGGGTTCGGTGTCCACGCTGTAGGCCGAGGGTTAGGTCGTCCCAGCTACTCTCCAGCCATTTCACGGGGAGCGGACGGCGTTCCCGGCGGGTTCGTCCGGCGAACGGTCCCGCGCAGCGTCCTCCTTCAGAACGGGTAAGGAATGCACTTTATGAACAAGCAGGCTATCGCGCAGAATCCCACGCCGCAGAAGGAGCTGGAGCAACTCCCCAACCTGGTGGAGATCCAGTTGAAGTCCTTTGACTGGTTTTTGGAACGGGGGCTGCGGGAGCTGTTCCACAACTTCTCCCCGATTGAAGATTTTACCGGCAATCTCTCGCTGGACCTGGTGGATTACCACCTGGATCGCGAGAAGTACACCGAGGAAGAATGCCGGGACCGCGACATGACCTTCGAGCGCCCCATCAAGGCGCGCGTGGTACTGCGTACCCCGTCCGGCGACATGCAGGAGACCGAGGTCTACCTCGGCGACCTGCCGATCATGACGGACCGCGGGACCTTCGTGATCAACGGAGTCGATCGCGTCGTGGTGTCGCAGCTCGCGCGGTCTCCGGGCGTCTACTTCAACGATAATATCGACTTCAGCGGCCGGATCCTCTATACCGCCACCCTGATCCCCAGCGAAGGGGCGTGGTTGGAAGTAGAGACGGACGCGAATGATGTCATCTGGGTGCGCGTGGGCCAGACCCGCAAGTTTCCCCTCACCACCCTGCTCCGCGCGCTCGGCACCTTCGAGCATGCGCGCAGCTTCGGCTACGAATGGGTCGCCAAGGGTGAGGCGCTGAACCGCATCTCCGCGCAGAACGTGATCGATCGCGGCACCGGCGAGGTCCTGGTGGAAGCCGGAGATACGATCGACGAGGCGGCGTTTGCCCGCGTTCAGGGCGCGGACACCGGCGATCAGCTCGAAGTGCTCAAGCCGGAGATCCCGGCCAGCACCACCGCGGAGATCCTGCAGCTCTTCGCCGAGAACGAGGAGCTGCTCGATCCGCAGCGTGACCAGCTCTACGGCCGCCGCCCGACGGAGGACGTGGTCGACCCGAAGACGGGCAAGGTCATCGTCAAGGCCTACCAGAAGATCAGCAGCCAGGAGAACGCCCGCAAGATCGAGGGACTCGGGCTGCCATCGATCACGCTGATCAAGCCGAACCGGTACGTCGAGGCGACCGTGGACGCCGAAGGGACCAATATTCACGACACGGACGACGCGCTGGCGGACATCTACCGCACCATCCGGCCCGGCGATCCCTCCACGTCCGACTCGGCCCGCGGGCTGCTTTCCAGCATCTTCTATGACCTTCGCCGCTACGACCTGGCGCGCGTGGGCCGTTACAAGATGAACAAGCGGCTGGGCCTCAACCTGCCGATGGACGACCGCCCGGAGCTGATGGCGAAGCTCGGGACGGCGCACCGCGCGGCCCGCTCCGTCACGCAGGCGGATCTCGTCGCGATTATCGAGTACATCATCGGGTTTGCCGAGGGCAACTACACTCGAGACGACATCGACCACCTGGAGAACAAGCGCGTCCGCTCCGTGGGCGAACTGCTCCAGAACCAGATGCGGCTGGGCTTCCTCCGGATGGAGAAGGTGGCCCGGGAGCGCATGACCGCGGCGGACGCGGAGAACGTGGTCCCGCAGGTGGTCCTCTCCGTGAAGCCGATCAGCGCGAGTATCAAGAGCTTCTTCGGCAGCTCCCAGCTCTCGCAGTTTATGGACCAGACGAACCCGCTGGCGGAGCTGACGCACAAGCGCCGCCTCTCCGCGCTGGGGCCCGGCGGTCTCTCCCGGCAGAGCGCCAAGCTGGAAGTCCGCGACGTCCACCACAGCCACTACAGCCGCGTCTGCCCGATCGAGACGCCGGAAGGCCCGAACATCGGCCTCATCGGATCGCTGGCTATCTCCGGCCGGATCGACGAGTTCGGCTTCCTGCTCGCACCGTACCGCAAGGTGGTGAACAGCCGGGTGACGGATGAGATCCACTTCCTGACGGCGGACGAGGAAGACCGGTACACCCTGGCGCCGGCCAGCAGCAAGGTGGATGAGAACGGAGTCCTGGTTACGCCGTTGAACGCCCGCCACCGTGGCACCTACCCGACGGTGCAGGCGTCCGACGTCGACTACATCGACGTGATGCCGATGCAGATCGTCTCTCCCGCTACGGCGCTCATCCCGTTCCTGGAAAACGACGACGCCAACCGCGCGCTGATGGGCTCCAACATGCAGCGGCAGGCGGTGCCGACGCTGCGCCCGCAGAAGCCGGTGTGCGGCACGGGCGTGG
>CAYQDT010000371.1:0-4928 GCA_964416225.1 uncultured bacterium | reverse complement strand
GTCGGGGCCGCACCGCCCGCGGTGGTGTTCAGCAAGCAGGCCGCTTCTATCAGGAGCGGAAGGAGTGGGCGCGCGCGGCGCAGGTGTGGGAGTCGGGCATCAACCGCCTGCGCGGCGGTCAGGTCCGAATGCGGATTCCGGCCCGCCCCGGCGCCGGCCCCGCGGAGCGGGGCACCCTCCTGGCCGAGTGCTATCGGCAGGTGGCCTTTTGCTACCAGCAGCTCGGCCGCAAGGCCGAGGCGCAGCAGGCCATGGAGAGCGCCCTGGAGCAGGACCGGCTCCAGGGACGCCGGTGAGGGGCGGGGCGGAGGGGGCACGTGGCCGCCGCGGCTTCCGGCCCCGCGCGGCATGTGCCGCACGCGCGAACCGGCGCCGCCCCACGGGGCAGGGCTACGCCTGACGCTCTTTGTATTCTTCCAGCCAGGCCATCTGGATGGCCTCCAGCTTGCCCTCGGTGGAATCCTGTGGATTGCCGCTGAAGTTGGGCAGCTCCGTCACCCACTTGTGCAGGTCGGTGAAGCGGACTCCCAGGGGGTCCGTATCCGGCCGCAGGTCGGCCAGCTCGATGGCGATGTCTTCCGCGTCATCCCAGGTCAACTGCATCTGATTTGCTCGCTTCGTGAGGCTCGTGAGATTGGAGTGGTTGGAGTGGTTGGTGCGGTCCGCCGGCGGGCTCTCCGTGGCCGGGCGGAGCCCGTCAGTCGTAGTTTTCCCACTTTACGGACCGACGGTCCCACCCCAGGTGGTAGAAGAAATCGCGGAGCGGCCGGACGAAGTCCCGCTTGCCGCAGATCATCGGGGTGAGGTCACGGCGCTCGCCGAGCCACCGGGGGAGGCGATCCGGCAGCCGGCCGACATCGCCGGTCCAGCCCTCGGCCGGCGTGTCGCAGATCGGGAGCAGCTCGAACCACGGCTGGCTTGACGCGGCCGCGGCAAGCTCGGGCAGGTAGACCAGGTCTTCCGGCCGCTCCGCGCTGTAGAGGAGGGTGACCCGGCGCTGCTGCGGGTGGGCGAGCAAGCGGCCCAGCATCGACCGGAACGGGACGATGCCGGTGTAGCGGGCCATCCAGAGTAGGTCCGCCGCGGTCTCCGGCAGCACGAAGTTGCCGAGCGGTCCCGCCAGGGTGATCGGCTCCCCGGGCTCCACGCCGAAAAGATACTCCGATCCCAGCCCGCCCGGGACCCGGTCCAGACAGAGGACCAGCTCACCGGTCGCGGATGGCGGCGCGGCGAGGGAGTAGGCGCGCACGAGCGGCGGGTGCTCTCCCACCGGGAGGTGCAGCGAGACCCACTGGCCCGGCTCCCACGCGAGGGGGGGATCGACGGGCGCCAAGGTGAGCTCCCGGACGCCGGGAGCCACCTCGCGTGCGGCGGTGACCTGAGTGGTGAAGGTGGGGGGTGGCACGGGCGGTTTGCGAGTGGATGCCGGGTGCGGCGGCCGAACGGGCGATCTCCCGGAGCGGAACCGGGTGATGGGACCCGGTACGGCGGCGCTAGTGCGGGGTCTCCTTGACCGCGTTCCGGTTCCAGGCCGGAATCTCCACCACCACGTCCATGGTGCCGTCCGGAATGCACTGGCAGCTCAGCCGGCTCTGGATGGTGATGCCCGGCGCCTCTTCCAGCTGGTCCAGCTCGTCATCGGAAGCGTCGTTGCAGGAGGCGAGCCCTTCCCGGACGATGGAGTGGCAGGTTGAGCAGGCGCAGACGCCGCCGCAGGTGTGCTCGATCTCGATCCCGTGCGCCAGCGCGATATCGAGGAGGCTGCCCGGGCGGCCGGTGCGGCCGTACGGAATCTTCTCCGGATCCACTTCCACCACGTGGGTCTCCCCATGGTCCAACTCGCGGAAGGTGATCCGGTACTTCTGCTCGGGAAGCTTTGCGTCCCCGACCTTGATGTACGGGTTACTGCCGGCCATCGCTATCTCTCTCCCTCTGGTCTTTGTTCCGGTTCGACGTGCAGGCGGATCGCGCCGGAAATATCCGTGCCCGCCTCGTCGAGGGTGCGGCCCTGCAGCGCAACGCGCGCTGCACGGTCCATGATAATCTGGACCAGGTTCCTTGCCGCGTGGTCCAGCTCTTCGTTGCGCCGGCGGATCAGGCGGTAGTCTTCCCCGTCCCGCACCGCCCGGAGCGCGTCAATCGCCGTGCGGATCGCCTGGACGTCGCCCGGGGGCAGCAGCCCGGCCCGCGCATACTCCTCGGCTTCCGGGAGCTGTTTCAGCGCGGCCTGCAGATTCTGGTCCGCGTCCGTGCGCGCCTCGACGATCTGCCGGTGGCGGAGGTCTTCCTCCGCATGCTCGAACGACTCGATGACCATCCGCTCGACCTCGTCATCCGTGAGGCCGTAGGACGGGCGGACTTCGATCCGCGCCTCCGCCTCACTCCGATGCTCGTAGGCGGAGACGGAGAGAATTCCGTTCTCATCCACCAGGAAAGTTACTTCCAACCGGGGCCAGTTGGCGGGCATCGGCGGGATGTGGATGGTGAACCGGGCGAGGCTCCGGTTATCCACGGCCAGCTCGCGCTCTCCCTGGACCACGTGGATGAGGATGGCGGTCTGGCCATCCACGCCCGTGCTGAACATCTGGTGCGCGCTGGCCGGGATGGTGCTGTTGCGCGGGATCAGCTTCTCCACCGCGCCGCCGTACGTCTCGATGCCGAGGGAGAGCGGATTGACGTCCAGCAGGAGCAGCCCCTCCACCTGTCCGGAGAGGATCCCCGCCTGCACCCCGGCGCCCAGCGCCACCACCTCGTCCGGGTTCAGCTCGCTGTGGGGCTGCTTCCCGAACAGCTCGGCGACCCGCCGCCGCACCAGCGGCACGCGCGTCGATCCGCCGACCAGGACCACCTCGTCGACTTCCGCCGCGGTGAGGCCCGCGTCCGCCAGCGCCTGCCGAACCGGCTCGAGGGAGCGCTCCACCAGCGGGCCGATCAGGTGCTCGAATTCGGCGCGGGTTAGCGGCCGGGTGAAGGAGCCGCCGCGCGGTAGGTCGATCCGAATTTCCGTTTCCGCGCCATCCGTCAGCTCCCGCTTCGCCGCCTCGGCCGCGACCCGCACCCGCTCCAGCAGCTCGGGATCGGACGGGGGCAGGTCCGGGTGGAGGGGCCGGATCTCGGCCAGCAGCCGGTCCGCCAGCAGCCGGTCCATGTCGTCGCCGCCGAGGTGCGTGTCGCCGTTGGTCGCCTGGACCTCGAAGATCCCCTCCTTCAGCTTGAGGATGGAGATGTCAAATGTCCCGCCGCCCAGGTCGTACACCGCCATCATGCCCTCGCGCCGGCGATCCAGGCCATAGGCGAGGCAGGCGGCGGTCGGCTCATTGACGATGCGGAGCACCTCCAGCCCGGCGATGCGGCCCGCGTCGCGGGTGGCCTGCCGCTGGCTGTCGTTGAAGTAGGCGGGAACCGTGATCACCGCCTGGGTGATCTCCTCTCCGAAGTGGGCCTCGGCACGCGCCTTCAGCTCCCGCAGGATCTGCGCCGAGATCTCCGGCGGCGTGTAGAGGCGATCTCCAACCCGGATGCGGACCACTTCCCGGTATTCGTCGGAGAGCGGGTATGGAAGCACGCTCCGCTCTTCGGCCACGTCGGCGAGACCGCGGCCCATGAGCCGCTTCACGGAGTAGACGGTTCGCTCCGGCTGCTCGAAGAGGTGCTTCCGCGCGGGCTTGCCCACCACCGCCGGGCCCTCCTTGGGGAAGTAGACGATGGAAGGGAGGATCGGGTCGCCGTCCGGGCCCGGGATGACGTGCGTCTCACCCCGCTCCATGTACGCGATGAGGCTGTTTGTGGTGCCCAGATCGATGCCCACCACGCGGGGTTCTTTGTGCCGGCTAGCCCCGGCAAGGGGCAGGGGAATCTTTGCCATTCGCTTTCAATCTCTGATGGATGCGGAGCGGACCACGCTCCCGCCGGTGGGGCGGAGTCCGCCGGAGTAGGCTCCCGTCCGCTCCCGCGCCGCACCGCGGTCCTCGTATTCTTCGCACACCCGCCGCGTCCGCGGCCGGCGCCGGTTTTACTGGAGCGCGTCGTGGAGACTCGTCAGCACGCGTCGAAGGTAGGCGCGCTCATCCAGGATGCGGCGCATAGAGGCCAGCAGCCGCTCTCGCTCCGCGGGGTCCGGATCCGGCTGATCCAGCAGCGTGTCCCAGCGCCGAAACAGCTCCTCGGTGAGGGTGCGGGACCGCCCCACCAGCACCACCGCCACCACGTCGCGCTTTGCCCCAAGCAGCTCCCGAAGCGGCTCCCGCTCGCTCTCGCCAGCGGCGCGGAATTCGCCCAGAAGCTCCTGGATCTCCAGGATCTCGTCGAACAATTCGGCCGGCGCGGCCGGCTTCGAGTTCTGATCGCGGCCCTGCTCCAGCCGCAGCAGGTACTCGGCCCGGTCGAACGGATCCCGGAGCGTGCGGTACGCCTGGTTGAGCACCGAGGAGTTTTCCAGGGCGATCATCCGCTCCCGCGGCGAGGCGAGGCGATAGACGTCCGGGTGAAAACGGCGGGAGAGGGCGTGAAACACCGGCTCCAGCACGCGCGGGTCGATCGTGAGCTTGCGCGGCAGGCCCATCACGCTGAAGTGGTCCGCGTTGCGGCCCAGGGGCTGGAGCTTGACGCAGTGCGGGCAGACCGGCTCCGGCCCAGTCTCCGACTGGCACGACCAGCAGAGGCTCACCCCGTGCCGCGCCGCGCGATCCTCGATTCGAATTCCCGCTCCGTCCGTCATACGCGTGGTCCAACCCCCCGAATTCCTCAATCCCGCGCCTGATCCCGATTCGCCGGAGAACGACCAGGCGCCGGATGAGGGTCGGTCCCGGGACTACGCCGCGAGCCGAGTCGCCGTAGCGGCGCCCTCGAACCAGTCCCGGTGCATCAGGATGAAGCCGACGAGGTGCGCCTCGCCGAGCACCAGGTCCTGCTCCCGGATCCTGCAGGCG